>CAYFOU010000213.1:0-4823 GCA_964344805.1 uncultured Piscirickettsiaceae bacterium
GCATTACAGACCCCATAGCGATGGGTCTTGGCGTTGTAGGCAATATCAATCGCCTTCTGCTGGTCGGCCTGATCATCGATATAGACGTGACAGATCCCATTGAGGTGCTTGATCACTGGAATACGTGCACTCTCGGAGATGCGCTCGATCAGCCCCTTGCCGCCACGTGGAATGATCACATCGACATAGCGGCTCATGGTGATCAACTCACCCACCGCCTCACGATCCGCAGTCTCCACCACCTGTACCGCCTCGGCAGGCAATCCCGCCTTAGCCAGCCCCTGATGGATCAGCTTGGCAATCGCCTGGTTGGAGTGAAAGGCCTCGGAGCCACCACGTAGAATCGCCGCATTACCCGATTTGAGGCAGAGCGCTGCCGCATCTGCCGTCACATTGGGACGGGACTCATAGATGATCCCGATCACCCCCAGCGGCACCCGCATCTTCCCCACCTGGATACCGGAGGGGCGGTAGTTGAGGTCGGAGACCTCTCCCACCGGATCAGGCAGCGTGGCGATCTGCCGCAACCCTTCAGCCATGCCATTGACCCGCTCCTCGTTCAGCGCGAGACGATCCAGCAGTGCCGCATCGAGTCCATTCTGTTCACCGGCATCCAGATCCTTCTGGTTCTCCTCCAGCAACAAGGTCATCGACTGCTCCAGCAGATCGGCAGTGATCTCCAACGCACGATTCTTCTGATTGGTCTCGGCACGCGCCATTGCACGGGATGCGGCACGCGCCTGCTCTCCCACCTGTTGCATATACTGTTTGATATCCATCTCTAAAAATTACACCTGATTGAGCATTCGGGGTCTGGTCGATAATGACCAAGGTCAAGCCGTATAGCTTAGCACACAGCCATCATCCAAAGCGGGATTTAGCCCCGAGGCTTGCCCAGTGGATGGGCGGGATCGGCCACCTTCTTGGCAATCGAGGTCACAATCATCCGCTCAATCGAATCCTGCGTCGCCGGCTTTCTCAGAAAGGCATTCACATAGGGGCTGACCTGCTCCAAATCACTATCCGACTCTGCCGTAATCATCACGATAATGATCGACTTCAGGTGCTCATGTTTGCGGATATTCTGCACAAACTGGAAGCCATCCATAATCGGCATGTTCCAGTCAGCGATCACCAGATCGGGGGTAGAGCTGATCAGCTTGGTCAACCCGTTCAGTCCATTATTGGCAGTATCGATATTGCCACGACTGAACCCGGCATCGTTGAGGATCATTCGATATTGATCCAGATTGGACACCATGTCATCGACCAGCAGCACTCGCATTGAGGCGAGTAGCGGCCTGAGCCTGATCTTGAGTTGACCGATATCGATCGCGGTTTCCATCAATTCCCCCCGGCAATGAATATCAGGCTACAGTACCATGAATTGGATCAGATCCCCATCTTCTCTCGGGTCTCCAGATCCTCGATAAGCCGCTCACTCTGGCTCAGCAGATCTGAAGAGAGGCACTCATGCAGCGAGTGATCCTCCCTGTAGCGCGCCACAATACGCTCCAGCAGGCTCCTCATCTGCAGTGCATGGGCCATCACCTCGGCATTGGCAATCCGCTGTGTCTCCGGAATATGGACACTGCGGGTATCGGCTATCACCCGATAGTGGTTCGGATCACCAGCCACCACGGTACCGGTGGCATCGACCCACCACGGCCCCGGGGTTGGCTTGTACTCCCCCTGCTCCCCGACATGGGGTTCCGAAGAGATCAGATCCACGTGATCCCTGAGCCAATGGTCATCCACCATCATCACACTGTTGCTCCCCTCCAGATGCTGTACGGAGTGGTCCAGCATAGTGAGGGCAATATGGGCACCACGACTCGACATCGACAGGCCACCACGCAACACATTGGTATAGTGACGTTTGGAGCCATCATTGAAGGTGACTACAGCACAGGTATTTCTCGCTTCCACAGCCTCTGTTCCTGATGACAAAAACGGTTGATATGGAGGATAGCTCTAAAAATAGTAATTTTCTTGCAAGTGCAAGGAAGCACCGCACGGAGCCTCGTCTTGCGGGCGTACACGCCTACCGGAGTATATATTTTGAATATATGAGGATTCGAGTACGGAGCTGACGCGGCAATTGCGTGAAAAGTGCATTTTTAGCGGTATCCGGATCAAAAAGGGACGCTATTATGCACAAGAATAACTCTTTGGAAATAGCGTTCTTTAAATGGTGACTATTCAGATTGCACAGCACATTCACATTCGACTGGCCTCTATCGCCCCCCCGCCGTGGCCTGCACCACCAGTGTCTCCAGCCCAATCCAGGGGTCACTCTCCGCCATCCCCTTACCTGCCCGGTCAATCTCACCTGCGCGCTTGACCAGCTGCTGGATCTGCCGAGGCCGCAATCTTCGGAGAATGGCCCCCAACAGCGGCATGCGTCGCTTCCACAGTGGCGCAGGAATGTACTCCAGTGGTTTGTGCCGCGCCAGATTGGATTCACTCCCCACCGCTGCCAACTCTCGCAGATCACGCACAATGGCCCATAGCACCACCTGTATTGCCGTTCCCTCCTCTCTCAAACCGTGGAGGATGCGCAGGGCACGGGCACGCTCCCCGGCCAGCATCGCATCGGCCAACTGAAAGGGGTCAAAACGGGCGCTATCAGCCACCAGATGGAGCGCCATCGCCTCATCAATTGGCTGTCCCGGCTCACTCAGCAGTGAAAGTTTCTCCACCTCCTGCACCGCCGCCAGCAGATTGCCCTCCACCCGCTCTGCAATCAGTGCCGCCGCACCGGGCGTGGCATCCAGTCCTGCACCACGCATCCGCTGCATGATCCAGTTGGGGATTTGCCGCAGCTCCAGCGGCCAGATCTGCACCACTACACCGGCCTGTTCAATCGCCTTGAACCACTTGGCGCGCTGTACCGCACCATCGAGCTTGCCGGAACGAATCAACAGCACCTTCTCTTCCGGGGGGCGTTGACACCACTCTACCAGTGCTGCCCCCCCCTCCTTGCCCGGCTTGCCGGTAGGAAGTCGCAGATCGATCATCTTCTTCTCTGCAAACAGGGAGAGTGCCGCCCCCTCTTCCTGCAGTGTGGACCAGTGGAATCCGCTCTCTACGGTAAAGATCGCCCGCTCTTCAAAACCGGCATTACGGGCGGCCTGAATAACCTGATCCGCCGCCTCCTGCAGCAGCAGCGGCTCATCACCACTCAACAGATAGACCGGAGCCAGCCCCTTTTTCAGATGCCCCTGCAGCTGCTCCGGGCGAAGTTTCATCGTTTGCGCAGCGCACGCATCAGATCACGAACCGCCTTCTCCACCATCACCTTGCGCAGGTAATCCTCTTCCTGTGCCTTGGCCAGTACCTGAGTGGCACTATACTGATAGTTCTCCCGCTGCTTCAGCGTCCCCTCTCGCAACACCACACCACCCTTGCCACGCAGCTTCCACGCCACGCTATAGGTGAGCAGATACTCACTGACCTTGCCATCACTACCCACGGTAGCCACACGACGGGAGAACTCCTCACTGCTCAGATCCAGCACTGCGGTTGCACTGTGTTCTGCTGCTGCGGTACCACCATTGGTGCTGCGAATCGCATCTTTAACCCCCTGCACCAGCTCGCTCGATACCCCATGGCCGGCCACCCAGGTTGCACTCATCTCATCCGGCAACAGCACCATCCCGCGCAGATGGAAACCACACCCTTGCAGCAGCGTGAGAGACAGAAGAGAGGTCAACAACAGGGTCTTGATGCTTTTCATAGTTGGAGTTCGTCTGATAGAAACGGAAGATTAGCTGAACACGGAAAAAAGTAGGCTGTAACTGTTCAGATTGCCTCTGAAATTCGCCAGTTCAAGGCAGAAAATGTGAGTTTACACGTGTAAATGATCATTTTCGAACGCTGAAATGGCGGATTTCAGGGGTGAGCTGGACAGTTACATTTTACTTTACCACAAGGTTGATTAACTTACCGGGCACTACAATTACCTTAACCACCTGTTTGCCCTCGATAAAACGCTGCACATTCTCATCAGCCAGCGCCTGCTGCTCGACTTCATCCTTGCTCGCCGAGACCGCCACTTCGAGCTTGGCGCGCAGCTTGCCGTTTACCTGCACCACCATCTGGATGCTCTCCTTGACCAGTGCCGACTCATCAAAGCCGGGCCAGGCCACATCAATCACAGCACTCTCATGACCCAAGGCGTGCCACAGCTGGTGCGAGAGGTGGGGCACCATTGGAGAGAGCATCAGCGCCATCGCCTCCAACGCCTCCTGCATCACCGCACGCCCCTGCTCACTATTATCTTCAAACTTGGAGAGGTGGTTGGTCAGCTCCATCACCGCAGCGATCGCGGTATTGAAGGTCATGCGACGACCGATATCATCGCCCACCTTCTGGATAGTCTGATGCAGCGCACGGCGTACCGCCTTCTGCCCATCATTCAGTCCATCCCCACTCTCACATGCTGCAACCACTCCAGCCTCGACATGAGCATGAACCAGTCTCCAGACACGCTTGAGGAAGCGGTAGGCACCCTCTACGCCTGAATCAGACCACTCCAATGACTGCTCCGGTGGTGCTGCAAACATGATAAAGAGGCGCACGGTATCGGCCCCATAGCGGTCAATCAGCTCCTGCGGATCCACGGTATTGCCCTTGGACTTGGACATCTTCGCCCCATCCTTCAGCACCATCCCCTGAGTCAACAGGTTGGTAAAGGGTTCATCCGATTTGACCAGCCCCTCATCGCGCAACAGCTTGTGGTAGAAGCGGGCATAGAGGAGGTGAAGGATCGCATGCTCCACCCCACCGACATACTGATCGACCGGCGCCCAGTAGTTGGC
>CAYFOU010000214.1:0-4799 GCA_964344805.1 uncultured Piscirickettsiaceae bacterium
GATCCGGGCACCCAATGCCTGCAAAAAAACAGGTTTGCAGGATTTAGGTAATAAGTTTTCTTTAACGAAACGGTGGAGAATAGAGCAACCCACCCTGGCTCCACAACTGGTTGATTCCACGCTCAAGCTTTAAAATCGATTGCGTCCCCAGGTTTCGATCAAAAATCTCTTCATAGTTGCCGACTTGTGTGATGATGTTATAAGCCCAAGATGGCTCTAGTCCCAACGCATCAGCCAGCACGTTCGATTTTCCAATAAAATGTTGAATTGCGGGGTCTTTGGTTGCTCCGGTTTGGTGAATATTCTTTGAGGTCAATCCCAGCTCCTCCGCTTCAATGGTGGCAAGAAGAGACCACTTGACGATATCAAACCAGGCTTGGTCATCACTTCTGACCACCGGGCCCAGTGGTTCCTTTGAAATTACATCGGGGAACAAAATAATGTCGTCTGGAATAGGGGCGTCGCTGGCGCGTATAGAGGCCAACCCTGATCGATCATTGGTGTATAGATCGCACTCTCCGGTAAAGAAAAGGTTCTTCAGTGACTGCTTTGAGTGACCAGGAATGATGCTCCAAGGTTTGTTATGCTTTTTAATATAATCAGTTAAATTGTTATACGTCGTGGTGTTTTTGATTGCACAGATTTTGGCCTCACCCACCTCATCGAGTCTATTTGCACCCAGTTTACGATGTGCCATAAAGCCTTGGCCGTCATAGTAGTTGATGCCGGCAAAGTCGAGCTCGTAGGCAGCGTCTCGTGTCAATGTCCAGGTGGTTGTACGGTAGAGCACATCGTATAAGCCCTTTTCCAGATTTCTGAAGCGGTGCTCGTTGCTGGCAATAATATATTCAACTCGACTGGAATCACCGAATACAGCTGCTGCAACCGTGCGGCAAAAATCGACATCAAAGCCGCTGAATTCACCACTGATGGTTCGTTGTGAAAAACCGAGGTATTGTTCACCAACGCCGCATCGTACGTATCCTCGTTCCTGAACCGCTTGCAGGGTTGTATTTGCGAAGCTTGAAGTTGTGATCAAGGCGAGGAAAAACAGGTGACTTATTCGAATCAACATATGGTGCTGAGCTACTCTTGAATAGTGATATGATTGCAGCGTTAATGATATAAGGTTTCCTTTCTCTATGGCAATTAGACGGTTGCATAAAAAATGGACTGTTTTTCATCAGGTTTTTGCTGCATTTCTGGGCAGCATATTGCTGGCAGGGGCAGCGTTGATGGTCACGGTCTGGATTTTGGAGGCCATCTATTCAGGTTCTTCAGAGATTCGTAAATCCCATCTGCCCACCGCTTCACTCTCTCTTTCACTGGCGGAACGAGTTGGGTCGCTTAGTGCGATGACTCAAATGATGGTCATATCCGTATCCGCATCGGAGCGTGAAATTGTACATGAAGCAATCGTTGATCGAACTGCAGAGATTCGTAAAAAGATTGAACTCTTGCAGGACTTAGGTGCCAATAAAAAAGTGCTTAAAGCACTAAACCAATCTGCCATAGCCTTTACAGAGCAGAGCAATCGTCTGAACAAGGCAGTAGAAGACCAGGGTTGGATAACGGCAAGAAAGAACAAG
This sequence comes from uncultured Piscirickettsiaceae bacterium, assembly GCA_964344805.1. GTDB lineage: Bacteria > Pseudomonadota > Gammaproteobacteria > Thiopontia. Next base: position 1,590 of record CAYFOU010000214.1, read on the forward strand.
ATGCTGGCTTTAATTACAGGTCGGTTACGTTCACTGAAAACGAATTGGGAAGAACATTCTGCAGAAGAGATCAAGCTCTTGGGTGATCTTGTTCAACTGCTGCTTAGCAAATCTGTACTTGAGCATAAAATTAAATTGAGTCAGATTGAACAGCAGTATCTTCAAGTAAAAACAAAAAATTTCCTGCAACCACTGTTGCCTGATGAGGTATTGACCATTCGTGGAATGGAGTTGAAAAAGCAGGATTCGATTTTTGGGCAGGTGATTGAATTGAAAAGGCGTGCTGACCATCAGATTGCATTGGCACATAATGTTTACCAAGAGGCACTTGCTTCTGTGGACCGTGTCGCTGAACGTTCTGATGAAAAAATTAAGTTTGGTTTGCCTTTCCTCATTATTTTTGTGCTTTTAATGACTGCCGGTGTTGTGGTCTTTTGGGTATTTATTCAGCGCCGTATTGTGACCCCGCTCAGTGATCTTCATGAACGTGTATCAACTTTTGAAGAGGGCGATCCGATTGATTTTTCCGTGCATGGCCCCAAAGAGATTACCGTTATTGCTGATGCGCTACAGGAGGTTACCAAGGAGTCTGCAGCACGTGAAATCGAGGCACAACAAGCCAATGTAGCCAAAGGGCTTTTTCTGGCCAATATGAGTCATGAAATTCGAACACCGATGAATGCGGTTTTGGGGTTAACTCATTTGGCACTGAAAGGTGAAATATCAAGCCAGCAACGAGATTACCTGAACAAAATTGAAGGGGCATCAGAGGCGCTATTGGGGATCATTAATGACATCCTTGATTTCTCCAAGATTGAAGCAGAGCAGCTGGATATTGAGCAGATTCCATTCAATCTCCAGGAAGAGTTATCGAAAATTATCGATATCATCTTGATACATGCGGATCAGAAGCAGCTTGAGACCCGTTTTGATATTGATTCTGAGCTTCCTCAGTGGTTATTGGGGGATCCTAACCGTCTGCGACAGATTTTGCTGAATCTACTGAATAATGCGATCAAATTTACTGACCATGGTCGTGTCTCGCTACAGGTACGTGGAGAAGAGCTGCACGGTGATGTTCTGACGCTCCATTTTTCTGTTTGTGATACGGGGATTGGAATGAATGATGAACAGTGTGTTCAGCTTTTTGACCCATTTACCCAGGCAGAGCGTTCTACAGCACGAAAATATGGTGGAACCGGACTTGGGTTGGCGATCAGCAAACAGCTTGTTGAGTTGATGAAGGGGAGGATTGAGGTAGAGAGTACCCCTGGGGAGGGGAGTTGTTTCCATTTTTCTATCGAAGTGGAGTCGACTGCAGCACAAGAGGAGATTTCAAATGTTCAGCCCAATCTGCATGGGGCGCGCATCTTGCTGGTTGAAGATAATCCATTGAATCAGCAGGTTGCTATCGAGATTCTGGAAAACATTCATGCGGAGGTAGTGGTGGCCCACAACGGGCTTGAGGCAGTGCAGTTCATTACCGATGGTGAGGAGTTCCATATGGTTTTGATGGATCTGCAGATGCCCGAAATGGATGGCTTTGAGGCCACAGAGAGAATACGTGCCTTGCCAAAACATGAGACGCTACCGATTGTTGCCATGACTGCCAATGCGATGAGCCGTGACCGGGAGAGGGCTGAGGCGATTGGGATTGATGATTTCCTGTTTAAACCCATCGATGTGCAACGGTTGTATCGTGTGGTAGCTCACTATTGTGAACAGAGCGTGCCGGTTGAATGGGAGTCCCAACAGGTGGCTGATGATCTATTGGGGGGCTGGCCGGAGCAATTGCCAGGGTTGAATGTGCGGGATGGGGTACGCCGTATGGTGGGGAATCGGATGAGTTATCTACGGCTGCTCGATAATTTTTTTCAACAAGGGGAGAAGCTGCTGAAAGAGCTGGAGCAGAGCATCCGTGTTGAAGACTATGATTCAGCCAGGAAAAGTGTGCATGCCCTGAAGGGGATCGCTGCGAATGCATCCGCTGAGGCTGTGGCGGATAGTGCTGCAGTTGTTGAAGCGCGACTCGATGAGCATGGAGAGGGAGGGGAAGATCAGATTGAACGATTGAAAAAACAGATGCAGATCGTTCAGGATTCAATTGGAAAGCTATCCTCTACAAAAATGATGCAGGGGAGAGCAGATCGGATTATTGATGCTGAAGTGGTGTATCAAAAGCTGGAGCAGCTAAAAGAACTTCTGAGCGAGAATAGTTTTGATGCAGAGGAACTTTTTCAGGAGATTCAGCCAAGCTTGATGGGGGGGGCTGATGAGGCATTGCTTCAACAGTTGGAAGAGGCGATTGCTTCTTTCCAGTTCTCTTCGGCCTCTTCATTACTCGATCTTTTAGAGTTAGCGATACGGGATCAAGGCACCTCAAGTTAAGTTCTTTCCGAGATATCGGCAATCCGTATGAGCTATGCGGAAGTGGGGCAGCGTGTTTAGCAAAATGCCTTTTTTTAGAGATGCCTTAAACATAAAAAATGCCCGGTCACAGGACCGGGCATCAGTGATCACTGGAAGGAGGGAGTGATCATTACAGGGCGCTCAGAGCCGCATCATAATCCGGCTCGTCAGCAATCTCCGGTACCAGCTGGGTGTGCAGTACCTTGTTGTCCTCGTCGAGTACCACAACCGCGCGTGCAGTGACGCCCAGCAGAGGGCCTTCGCTCATGCGTACGCCCCAGGCGGCCATGAACTCAGGGTGGCGGAAGGTGGAGAGGTGAACTACGTTCTCAATGCCTTCAGTGGTGCAGAAGCGACCGGCAGCAAAGGGCAGATCGGCAGAGACTACCAGCACTACCGCGTTGTCGAGGCTGGCGGCAGACTCGTTGAACTTGCGGGTGGAGGTGGCGCAGGTGGGGGTGTCGAGGCTGGGCACGATATTGAGTACCTTGCGCTTGCCGGCAAAGTCGGCAAGGGTGACATCGGCCAGGTCGCCATTGGTCAGGGTCATCTCAGGGGCGGTGGTGCCTGCAGCAGGCAGCTCGCCCTCTACGCCAAAAGGGTTTCCTTGAAGGGTGACAGTTGTCATCGTTCTCTCCAGTTGAGTGTTCTTGTGCAAATGCGCCACGGTCTGACGCCAGTTGCTGCCGTAATCTTGATTTACGACAGTTTTTCTATTTTGACAAGAGTTGTTGGACTCTAAAACTGAGGGATGTAGATAAGGTTTATTGAAAAAATTAATAGAAAGATCTACTGTGATTG
>CAYFOU010000215.1:0-4724 GCA_964344805.1 uncultured Piscirickettsiaceae bacterium
GCGTCTGCCGCGTCACAAAGAACAACACCGCGTTCGCAACGTGACGCCCCGTCACGGCGGCCTTGAGTAGGTTGCGGTTGCGATAGTATTCGTGAAGCTCATTTTCGTCAATACCGCGGGCCTTCATCCGGTTTTCCCCAACCAGCTCCCACAGACCCGATTTGTATTTTCCTTCCGAGAATACGGCATCGGGGGCAACCATGTTGACACGGATATCGTGTTCGGCGAATTCAAGGCTCGCAATGCGACCCAGCTGATGACAGGCCGCCTTGGTGCAGCTATAGGCGCCAAATCCCGCGCTCGGTGAGGGCACGTTCTTGGTGGACATGATGACGATATCTCCGCCCGTGCCCTGTTCGATCAACCTGCGACCCGCTTCCGCCAAAACGATCAGCGTGCCATCCACATTGACCTTTTCAAGCATTTGGAAGCGTTCGATGTCCATATCCACAATCTTCGAAACGTGTGCAATGCCCGCGTTGTGGATCACCATATCGAGTTTGCCATAAACCTCGAACGCGGCCGCAAAGGCCTGTTTCGTGGAGTCCGGGTCGGTAACGTCCAGAGGTATCCCTGTGGTCTTCCCCGGCACGATGGCATCGAGATCCTTGACAAAGGTATCCAGTCGGTCACCCGGCAGATCCGTAGCAACAACGGTGCATCCGTTCTCCAGCAATACCTCACAGATACCGTAACCAATGGCTCCCGCCGCTCCCGTGACCAGCGCAACCTTGCCTTCGACTGATTGATCTGAATTCATTGGTTCTTCAGCGTCTCAAACAGGTCCAGCGCGTCCTGCGGTTTCATGTTCTCATGCACAACCTTATGGATAGCGGTGAGCATGGCCGTCGGCGCATCGCTCTGGAAGATGTTACGTCCCATGTCGACACCGGCGGCCCCGCCCTGCACGGCGTTATACGCCATCGTCAGGGCATCGATTTCGGCAATCTTCTTGCCGCCCGCCATCACGATCGGCACCGGGCATGATGCCGTGACCTGCTCGAAATCTTCCGCCACGTAATAGGTCTTCACAAGCTGGGCACCGAGTTCGGCACAGATCCGACAGGCGAGTTGGAAGTACCGGGCATCACGCACCATGTCTTTACCCACGGCCGTCACGGCCATCACGGGAATGCCGTAACGCAACCCTGCATCCACAAGGCGGGTCATGTTGTGTACCGAGCGCGTCTCGTACTCACCACCGATGAATACCTGGATACCGATCCCGGCTGCATTCAATCTAACGGCATCTTCAATATCCATGGCGATTTCTTCGTCCGACAGTTCTTTCAGAATACTTGGTCCGCCACTGGCGCGCAACACCATGGGCTTCGTACTATCGGCCGGAACAACGGAGCGCAGAATACCGCGCGTACAGAACAACGCGTCGCAATCCGGAATCAGCGGCACGATATTGAGGTCGATCCGTTCCAACCCCGTGGTCGGACCCTGGAAGTATCCGTGATCGACCGCCAGCATAACGGTGCGGCCTGTCTTGGGGTTAAACACCTGTGCCAGGCGATTCTTCATGCCCCAGTCGAGGTTGCCGGCACCTTTCAGAAAGAATCCGTGATTCTCCTGCGGTGTGTTGGCCTGATAGTTCTTCTCTTTCTTGCTCACATCTGCTTCCGGCATATCTTCTCTCCTTGCTTTGTATTCTTTTTGACCTGATTAACAGGATCTACAGGATAGTAATCGCACTTCGCGCAATGAGAGATACTCTTCTCCCTCCCCATCCTGTCAATCCTGTTAATCCTGTCCGAATTTCCCTCTAGAAACTCACAACTTCACGCGCCGCATCCACGATGCGGTCAACGCTCGGCACGTAGAACTTTTCCATTGGCGGCGAAAACGGCGCCGGTGTATTCGGCGCGGCAACCCGCTTCACGGGTGCCGTAAGCAACTCCAACGATTCTTCCGCCAACGTCGCGGCAATTTCGGCCCCGATGCCACTCCGTTTCGGGCTTTCCTCCACAATCACCACCCGCCCCGTCTTGCCGACGGACGCGTTGACCGTCTCCCAATCAAATGGAACCAGGCTGCGTGGATCAATCACTTCCGCGCTGATCCCTTCTTTTTCCAATGCATCAGCGGCCTGCAAAGCCCGGTGCATCATGAGCAACGTACCAATCAGTGTCACATCCGTCCCCTCGCGCCGCACCACGGCCTCGCCGAAGGGCACCGTATAATCCTCGTCCGGGATCTCACTGGAACCGTCCACCGCCCCGCTTTCGGCGCGTGCGCCCTTCGATCCGTACAACAACTTGTGCTCGAAAATCATCACCGGATCGTCACACCGTACGGCGGTGCGCAGCAGCCCAACGGCATCATAGGCCGTGGCCGGGCATACGATCTTGACCCCGGGCACGGGAAGAAAAAGCGTTTCCATATTCTGTGAGTGCTGCGTGCCGCGCCCCGTCACCCCTACCGGTGCCCGCATCACCAGCGGAACCGTGAGCTTCCCGCCCGACATATAGCGCATCTTCGGAATCTGGTTGGCCATCTGGTCCATGGCGCAGTAGAGGAAATCGCTGTACTGTACATCGGCAATGGGTCGCAAGCCCATCATGGCCGCACCCAGCGCCACCCCGGTGAATCCATTCTCAGAAATCGGAGTACTGATGATCCGGTCCGGAAAATCCTGTTCCAACCCCAGCGTGACGGTAAAGGCCCCGCCCCATCCGCCGGGAATTCCAATGTCCTCACCAATACAGAACACACGCTCATCACGATTCATTTCGCTGCGTATACATTCTCTCAGCGCTTCGGCGATACCTAATCTGCTCATATCTGCTCCACAAAAAGATCTTCCAGTGCATCTTCGGGGTTAGGGAACGGGGCGGCAATGGCGGCTTCCACGGCTGCCTCAATCTCCGCATCCAGTGCATCGTCGATTGCGCTCAGTGCCTCCTGCTCTGCGAAACCACCGTCAATCAGATAGTTGGCAAATCGACCAATCGGTTCGTTCTCCAAGGCCTGCTTTCGTTCCTCTTCCGGCTGGTAAAGGCAAGGATCGCGCCGCGAATGACCGGTAATGCGATAGGTCATCAGCTCTATCAGTGTTGGCCCGCCCCCGTCTTTGGCGCGCGTGACCGCCTCCAGCGCCGTCTCATAAACCTTAAGCACGTCGTTGCCGTCAACGGTAACGCCCGGAATACCGTAGGCCGCACCGCGTTCGGCAATGGTAGCGGTCTTAAACACGCTGCCGACCGGCGTCGACGCGCCATACAGGTTGTTTTCAATAACATAGAGCACCGGCAGATCCCAAATGCCGCCCATGTTGACGGCTTCATGAAAGGCACCCTCATTGCTGGCGCCATCGCCCATGAAGCAGACCCCCACGTTCTTCTGCTTCTTCATCTTGAATGCAAAGCCTATTCCGGTGGCAACCGGTACGCCGCCGCCGACAATGGCAATGGCCGGCACCATACCCTTGGAAAGATCACCCATGTGCATCGAGCCGCCTTTACCTTTGCAGCAGCCGCTGACCTTTCCGAAAAGCTCGTCCATCATTTCGCCAACGGACAACCCCTTGGCCAATGCGTGACCGTGCGGCCGGTGCGTACTGGTAATGACATCGGCCGGTTCGAGCGCCGCGCAAACCCCGACCGCACAGGCTTCCTGTCCCTGGTATTGATGAATCGTCCCCGGCATAATGCCTTCCAGAAACAGGAACTTGACGCGTTCCTCGAATTTCCGGATGCGCACCATGTCGCGATACAAACCCAGCAGAAAATCGGTTGAATATTCTGACTCGCTCATAAGTTCTCCATCTCTTCTTTCACGGCGGCCAGAAATTCGGCGCCTTCGCGCCCATTGATCAGCCGGTGATTCACCGACAGGGTGACCGCCGCCATCGGCACCACTTCGACCACACCCGCCCGGACCACCGGGGTCGGCTCCGTTGCCCCGACCGACAGAATTGCCACCTGATCCGGCGGTATAATCGCGCTGAAACTCCGCACGGGGTACATGCCAAGGTTACTCACCGTTAGTGTGCCGCCCTTCAGATCCTCCTGCGTGAAACTATTGCTCTTTGCCTTCTCCAGCAGGTCGCGGATAGCGGACTCCATCTCCCCCAATGAGAATCTGTCGGCGCCTCGAATAACAGGCGTATACAACTCATAACCTTCACTCACGGCAATGCCCGGAACCACGTCGTCGCTTTCAACAACCTGATCGCCCACCAAATGGCTGCGGAAATGCGGAAAGTCGACCATGACCTCCGCAACAGCCCGCAGAAAGAATGCGTCGAAACTAACTTTCGTCCCCGCCGCTTTCATTCGCTCGCGCTCGGCAATCACCGCGCTCATGTCAATGCGCCCGGTCAGGTGAATCGGAGGAATCTCCTGCTGGCTGCGCGCCACACGCTTGGCCACCACCTGTTGGTTCGAGGATAAGGGACTTCCCGCCGCAGGTACCGCCGACTTGGCGTTCAGCACATCGTCTCGCGTAATCCGCCCACCGGGCCCCGTCCCCGTCACGGTGTCAAGATCGACCCCCTCTTTCTTAGCCAGATTGCGTATGAGTGGAGCAATGGCCGCCTCAACCTTGGGAGGTGGACATTCCTTGTTGGATGTTGGGCGTTCAGTCTCCGCTTTCTGACTTCCGACTTCAGACTTCCGACCTCCGTCCCCCTCCGGCAACGCCTCCCCGTCCTTTCCCACATACGCAATGACGCTGCCCTGGTCGACTTCTGTATCGGCTTCAACCAAACATTTGAG
>CAYFOU010000216.1:0-760 GCA_964344805.1 uncultured Piscirickettsiaceae bacterium
ACCGGTAGAGGCCATACGCAGGTCGGTATCGATATTGACCTTGCGCACACCGTTCTTGATGCCTTCAACGATCTCGTCAACCGGCACACCGTAGGTCTGACCCATGTCACCACCGAAGTCGTTGATGATCTTGAGCCAATCCTGAGGTACAGAGGAGGAGCCGTGCATCACCAGATGGGTGTTGGGAATGCGTGCGTTGATCTCCTTGATGCGGTCGATACGCAGTACGTCACCGGTGGGCTCCTGGGTGAACTTGTAGGCACCGTGGGAGGTACCGATCGCAATCGCCAGCGCATCCACGCCGGTCGCCTTGACGAACTGTGCAGCCTCTTCAGGATCGGTCAGCAGCATGTCGAGGTCGAGCTTGCCCTCGGCACCGTGGCCATCCTCTTCACCCATCTCGCCGGTCTCCAGAGAACCGAGGCAGCCCAGCTCACCCTCAACCGATACGCCACCCGCGTGCGCCATATCGACAACGGTCTTGGTGACCTCAACATTGTATTCAAAGGTGGATGGGGTCTTGCAGTCGGCCATCAGAGAGCCGTCCATCATTACCGAGGTAAAGCCAGACTGGATCGAGCGCAGGCAGATCGCCGGCTCGGAACCGTGGTCCTGATGCATAACAACCGGGATGTGTGGATACATCTCAACCGCCGCAGAGATCAGGTGGCGCAGGAATGGCTCGCCCGCGTAGGAGCGTGCACCGGCAGAACCCTGCATGATGACCGGGCTGTTGGTCTCGTCCGCAGCCTGCATGATG
>CAYFOU010000216.1:770-4659 GCA_964344805.1 uncultured Piscirickettsiaceae bacterium
CGGCAGCGTGGTCCAGCAATTGACGCATTGAAATCAGCATCTGACTTTCTCCTTAACTATCTTTACTTAACTAAACAATCAAAAAATTTCTGGTGACCACTAAATATGATTCTTGTCACCTACCTTGCAAATTTTCATGGTGTTGGTACCACCACCCTCACCCACCAAGTCTCCCTTGGTGATGATCACGGTATCCTTTTCACGCACCACACCACGGCGCACCAACTCATCAATCATCTCCTGATTGACCTCATTGCGCTCCATCCCGGTCAGATCAAAGCTCACCGGATAGACGCCACGATAGAGGGTCACCTTGCGGCGGGTCTGCAGATTACGGGTCATCGCGAAGATCGGGATACCGGAGCTGATACGGGACATCCACAAGGTCGTCGCGCCCGACTCGGTCAACGAGGCGATCGCCTTCACCCCGAGATGGTTGGCGGTATACATCGAGGCCATCGCAATCGCCTCGTCACGACGACGGAAGTGCTCGTTCATGCGGTGGCCAGAGACCTTGGCCGCACGCTGCTGCTCCGCCTCGACACAGATATCGGCCATCGCCTTGACCACCCGGCAAGGATATTTACCCACCGCAGTCTCACCGGATAACATCACTGCATCAGTACCATCAAGTACCGCATTGGCTACATCGAAGACCTCGGCACGGGTCGGAATGGGATTCTCGATCATGCTCTCCATCATCTGGGTCGCAGTGATCGATACACGATCCATCGAACGGGCCAGCTTGATCAGACGCTTCTGTACCGGTGGTAGCGATGCGTCACCGATCTCCACACCGAGATCACCACGCGCAACCATGATGCCATCGGACTCGGCAATGATCTCATCAGCAACCGGGATCGCCTCGGCACGCTCCATCTTGGAGATGATGCCGCACTCCCCCCAGCCCGCCTCATTCAGCAATTGGCGTGCCTCAACCACATCGTCGGCACTGCGCACGAAGGATACGGCGACATAATCGGCCTGCATCTTCGCGGCAATCAGGATATCGGCACGATCCTTGTCGGTCAGTGCAGCCGCAGAGAGGCCGCCCCCCTGCAGATTGATCCCCTTGTTGTTGGAGAGCACCCCGCCCTGGGTCACACGACAGTGGATCTTGTTCCCTTCAACTTCACGCACCCAGAGCACAAAGCGCCCATCATCCAGCAGCAGAGAGTCGCCACGGGAGACATCTTCACTCAGCTTCTTGTAGGTAGAGCCGACCGCCTCCTGCGTCCCTGCATTGATATCCATATCCATATCGAGGCAGAAGTGGTCACCCTCAGCGAGCTCAACCTTGCCATCAATGAACTTGCCGATACGGATCTTCGGCCCCTGCAGGTCTGCCATTACCCCAACCTGGCGCCCATGGGCACGAGCGCGATTGCGCACCGTCTCGGCACGGTTGAGATGCTCCTCTTCGGAGCCATGGGAGAAGTTGAGACGTACTACATCAATGCCCGCCTCAATCAGCTTGTCCAGCGCCTCCGGCGAGTCGGTCGCCGGTCCGAGGGTTGCAACGATTTTTGTGCGTCTCAGCATACGTTCCCTATATTCGTTTCCTTCAAGGTCAGCGGATACTTACTTCGCACGCTCTTCCAGCATCGCTACTGCAGGCAGCTTCTTGCCCTCAAGGAACTCGAGGAAGGCGCCACCACCGGTAGAGATGTAGGAGACGCGATCAGAGATCTCGTACTTGTCCACCGCAGCCAGGGTGTCACCACCACCGGCAATGGAGAAGGCATCGGAATCGGCAATCGCCTCACCCAGCGCCTGGGTACCGGCACCAAACTGATCAAACTCAAAGACACCGACAGGACCATTCCAGACCACAGTACCGGCCGCCTTCATCATCTCGGCAAAGCGGGCAGCAGTATCCGGGCCGATATCGAAGATCATATCGTCATCCGCCACATCTTCCACCTTCTTCACGGTTGCCTCGGCAGACTCGGAGAACTCCTTGCCCACAACCACGTCGGTCGGTACAGGAATCTCGCCCCCCTTGGCCTTCGCTGCCTCCATCAGGCGCTGCGCCTCAGGGATCAGGTCCTCTTCCACCAGAGACTTGCCCACGTTGTGGCCCGCCGCTGCAATAAAGGTGTTGGCGATACCGCCGCCAGGAATCAGCTGATCCACCACACCGGAGAGAGACTCCAGCACGGTCAGCTTGGTAGAGACCTTGGAACCACCGACGATCGCCGCCATTGGGCGCGCAGGACCGTCGAGCGCCTTGCCCAGTGCATCCAGCTCACCTGCCAACAGAGGACCTGCACAGGCAGTTGGGGCATTGGCACCGGCACCGTGGGTAGAGGCCTGCGCACGGTGAGCGGTACCGAAGGCGTCCATCACATAAATGTCGCACAGTGCAGCATACTGCTTGGAAAGTCCCTCATCGTTCTTCTTCTCACCAACGTTGAAACGGACATTCTCCAGCAGAACCACGTCACCGTCGTTCAGCTCAGGTGCGTTATCGAGGTAATCGGTTACCAGCGCAACCTCCTTGCCCAGTGCATCGGTCAGGTAGTCGGCAACCGGCTTCATCGAGAACTCATCCGCTGGCTCACCCTCGGTTGGACGGCCCAGATGAGACATCAGCATTACGCGCGCGCCCGCCTTGATGCAGTGCTCAATGGTCGGCATGGAGGCACGGATACGCTTGTCGCTGCTCACCTTGCCATCCTTGATCGGTACATTGAGATCCTGACGGATCAGTACACGCTTGCCAGCCAGGTCGAGGTCAGTCATCTTGGTTACGGACATATTGATAAAACTCCTAAGAAACAGATTTAAATTAAAAGGCTCTTTGCAAAACAGCGTAATGCCTTAGCTCCACAAGTGGCGGTTTAGGTTGCTTCTGAAATTCGTCAGTTCAAGGCAGAAAATGTGAGTTTACAAATGTAAATGACCATTTTCGAACGCCGAAATGGCGGATTTCAGAAACAAGATAAACCGTTACGACGGCTTTGCAAAGAACTCAGCCCCCTTCCGGGGGCTGAATCTTCAACAACGATTAGTTGTTGGCTACGTGCTCAACAAAACGCAGCATGTTACAGGTGTAACCATACTCGTTGTCGTACCAGGCAACCAGCTTGACGAAGGTGTCATCCATTGCGATACCGGCCTCGGCATCAAAGATGGAGGAGCAGCCGACACCCCGGAAGGCGGTAGACACCACCTTCTCGTCGGTGTAACCCAGGGTGTCACCGATACCCGCAGTCTCGGAAGCCTCCTTCATCGCAGCACAGATCTCGTCATAGCTTGCACTCTTCTCCAGCTCAACGGTCAGGTCAACCACAGAGACGTCAGAGGTAGGTACACGGAACGCCATACCGGTCAGCTTGCCATTCAGCTCAGGCAGGACCTTGCCCACAGCCTTCGCAGCACCGGTAGAAGAAGGAATGATGTTCTCCAGAATACCGCGACCACCGCGCCAATCCTTCATCGAAGGACCGTCAACCGTCTTCTGGGTAGCAGTAGCAGCGTGAACGGTAGACATCAGACCACGCTTGATGCCCCACTTGTCGTTCAGCACCTTGGCAACAGGCGCCAGACAGTTGGTGGTACAGGAAGCAGCAGAAACGATGTTCTGACCCGCGTAGGTCTCATGGTTTACACCATAGACGAACATTGGGGTGTCGTCCTTGGAAGGTGCAGACTGAACCACCTTCTTGGCGCCCGCATCGATGTGCTTCTGGCAAGACTCGGTGGTCAGGAAGAAACCGGTGCAGTCGATGACGATATCCGCATCTACATCACCCCACTTCAGGTCTGCAGGATCACGCTCTGCAGTCAGACGAATCTCCTTGCCATCCACGATCATCGCCCCTTCCTTGGAAGAGACTTCACCACCAAAACGACCGTGTACAGAGTCGTACTTCAGCATGTAGGC
>CAYFOU010000217.1:0-4581 GCA_964344805.1 uncultured Piscirickettsiaceae bacterium
TCCGCCATGAATAACCAATTGAATTTGTTCGATTAAACGTTGGGACACCAGTGTTTGGATTTACTGTTTTGATGATACTGCTCTACCTGTTTACCACCGTGGTGGAGGCGGATGAGGTCCATACCCTGCTGCAGGCGGCAGACCGCTACCGCATTCCCGATGGCGATGTGGTGGTGGAGACGGAGGTGAAACAGTACAAGCAGGATAAACTGAAGAAAGAGCGACGTTATTCGGTCTACCTCAAGCCACAGCAGCGCTCACTGGTGCTGTTTCGCCACCCCAGTGAGGCGGGGCAGAAGGTGCTGATGGTGGATGAGAAGTTCTGGATGATTCTCCCCAGCAGCCGTCGTCCAGTGCGGATTACCCCGATGCAGAAGCTGTTGGGAGAGGCATCCACCGGGGATATCGCCACCTTGACCTGGAGTGATGACTATCGGGGACGGATCACTGCACGGGATCAGGAGGTGATTGCGCTGGAGCTGGAGGCGACCGGAAAGGGGAGCAGCTATCAGCGGGTCGAGCTGTTTCTCGACTCCCGGCACCACTATCCCCTGCGGGCCAACCTCTATCTCGCCTCGGGCAAACTGGCCAAGCAGGCCCGTTACCTGCTGGGGGAGATGGAGGGGGAGTCCCGTATCGTCGGCATGGTGCTGGAGGACCGGCTCAGCAACCACGCCAGAACCGAGGTCAACTACCTCTCTATTCGCCAGCAATCGATCGAGGCGCGCTACTTCAATCCGATGTTTCTGGTGCGCAACCGTGCTGATAGCGTGCAATGAGGCCGGTTTTTGTACTGCTGCTACTGTTTATCACACCGCTAGGGGCTGCTCCCCTCTCATTGGAACTGGACATTTACGGCACACTCGATCAAACGGCTTCGGGTGCCCTGTTTGCTAGCCGTGATAGCGGAAACCGTGAATCTCTGGAGAAGGCGTGGGTACTGCGTGGAGAGCACCAGGGGGGACATCTATTGTGGAGTGATCAGGGGCTTCAGGAACTCTATTACGACACGCAACTCTGGGGAGAGGAGATCACGCTGGGAAAGCGGGTGGTGAGCTGGGGGGTGGGGCAGGGCTACCGCCCGCTCGACTTTGTGCAGCAGCACAGTCGCCGCCGTCTGAGGGCGGAGCCACAGGAGGGTGTCTGGCTGCTGGCATTGGACCACTTTACCGAGAACGCCACCTGGTCACTGCTCTATGCCGAGGAGTCGCTGGCATTGCGGTACTGGTCGCTGCTGGAGGAGACCGATCTCCATCTGCAGGGACGGGTGAGTGTAGAGCACGGGCTGCAGTTGGGAGGCGGCTTCTCTCAAGTGATGGATCGTTATACCGAGTGGCACGGTTCACTGCTCTGGTCGGACCGTTATCAGCAGTCGATCCACCGGCTCAGTGGACAAAGCAGTGTTCTGTTAAGCACGGAAAATCCATTTGTCTCGGAGCAGCACTCCAATGGTGTAGCGTTGCTGCTGGGTGGCAGCTGGAGTGGAGAGGGGGGGCTGTCCCTGCTGGTTGAGGGGTGGTATGACGGTAGCGCCTACAGTGGTGAACAGTGGAACGGGCTGCAGCAGCTGGCTCGCGCCCAGCGCCAGAAGATCGGGGATTCGCTGGTGTCGCAGGAGGCGCTCTGGGGCAATCTGGAGTACAACCGGCAGGCCTATCTGCCCAACAATCTGCACCGGTGGAATCTGCTGTTGCGAGGGGCCTGGAGTCGGGAGGGGGTGGAGCCTGCGGCAGAGTGGCTCTATACCCCGGAAGATGGGGGATGGGTGGCAACGGCTCGTCTGAGTGATGAGGGGAACCAGAGCCACCTGGAGGCGGGGTGGCGCTACTTTGGTGGAGCCGGGGATTCGGTCTATCGCAATGGAGCGGATCAACAGCAGCTCTATATCGGCTGGAAATACTATCTGTAGTGATACACTACTCCACCATGAAAGCACTCTGCTTCAGCTACAAGAACATCCTGCTGCTGATCCTCTTCAACACGCTGATTGCGCTGTTTCTGTATGGAGTGGGGATTGAACCGCTGTGGGCCAATCTGGTCTTCTCCCACGCCATTGGTTTCTCCATCATGGGGCTGATCGTAGTCGGGGTGAAACGCTGGGGAGAACAGCTCTGGGTCTATCCACTCGGTATTGTGCTGGGGGGGGTGCTGGGATCGATGGCGGGTGTGGTGATTACCGGCAAGGTGGTATCGCAGACCGGCATGATGCTGACGGGTACTATGGGCTCTGCGCTGCTGTTTGGTAGTGCCATCAGTTGGTACTTCTATTCCCGTGAGCGTATGTCGCGCTCCGAGGCGGCGCTGCAGCAGGCGGAGCTGGAGCGGGTGGGGCAGGAGCGAAACTTGCTGGAGTCCAACCTCAAGCTGCTGCAGGCGCAGATCGAGCCCCACTTTCTCTTCAATACCCTCTCCAACATTCAGGGGTTGATCGGACGGCAGCCAGCGTTGGCGCAGGAGATGGTGGAGCAGTTGAGCCAGTTTCTGCGCACCTCACTGCAACGTACCCGAAGTGAGTTGACTACTGTGGATCAGGAGCTTACGTTATTACAACACTACCTGAGGATTCAACAGATCCGTATGGGGGAGCGGTTACAGTTCACCATTACCTGTGATCCCCGGTTGCGACAGATGCCGCTGCCGCCACTGCTGATCCAGCCGCTGGTGGAGAATGCGATTCAGCACGGGATTGAGCCGCAGGTAGAGGGGGGAGCTATCGAGGTTGTGGTACAGCAAAATGAGAAGGGGGTGGAGATTATGGTGAGTGACAACGGTGCAGGGTTGGACAAGATGGGGCAGCAGGGGATCGGTCTCAACAATATCCGTCAGCGCCTGCAGCAGTGCTATGGTGAGGCGGCCCGTCTGCAGCTTGGGGCACAGTCACCACATGGTGTGGTGGCAACGATGCGGTTGTCGGAGTCGGAGAGATGACTCGCGCCATCATTGTCGATGATGAGGCGGTGGTACGTACCCATCTGCGGCAGCAGATCGAGCGCTGGTGGCCGGAGCTGGAGGTGGCCGCTGAGGCCAATAACGGCTTTCAGGCGCTGGAGAAGATCCAGCAGTACCAGCCGGATATCCTCTTTCTTGATATCCAGATGCCGGGGATGAGCGGGTTGGAGGTGGCTCAACAGATGGATGATGTGATTCATCTGGTCTTTGTCACTGCCTTCGACCAATATGCGGTGGATGCCTTTGAAGCGGCAGCGGTCGACTATCTGCTGAAGCCGGTTGCCGAGGAGCGCCTGACCGAGACCATTCAGCGATTGAAGGAGCGGGTGCGTACTCCGGCGCCCGATCTCTCCGAACTGCTGACTGCGTTGAGCGAGCAGCCCCGGCAGGGGGGGTATCTGCAGTGGATCAAGGCGAGCAAGGGGGAGAGTGTGCAGATGATTGCGGTGGATGAGGTGGACTATTTTCAGGCCGCAGACAAATATACCTTGCTATTTTCTCACAACAAGGAGTGGGTGATTCGTACCCCAATCAAGACGTTGGAGGATCAGCTCGATCCTGAGCTTTTTTGGAGAATCCATCGCGGCACCATTGTGCGGACCGGGGTGATTCGTGAGGTGCGGCGGCAGTTTAATGGACAGATGGTGGCGGTGCTCTACGGTTACGAGCAGCCGCTGGCGGTCAGTCGCAGCTATAGCCACCGCTTCAGAGCAGACTAGCTACGGTGAATCTACTTTTCTTCAGCAGCAGGAAGGAACTGCTGCAGTATCTCTCGCAGTGCACTCTTGTTGATGGGCTTTTCCAGAAAACCATTGCATCCGGCCAGATGGAAGGCATTGCGGTGCTTCTGCATCACATTTGCGGTCAAGGCGATGATCGGCGTCTGGTTGCCCATCAGCCGCAGCTGTTCGGTGGCCTTGATACCGTCCACCTCGGGCATCTGCATATCCATCAGGATCAGGTCAAAGGGTTGGCTGTTGGCCTGGTCAATCGCCTCCTTGCCATTGCTGGCGACCACCACATTCAGCCCCATCCCCTCCAGAATGCGTCGCTCCAGCAGCTGTAGCTCCGGCATATCCTCAGCAACCAATATGTCTCCCGAGAAGTGGGTGTGGTGGTGAACCATATGGCCGCTGTTGTTGATCTCCAGCTCTTCGACCGGGAGATCGCTCTGTCGGTAGGGGAGGGAGAGCTGGAAGGAGGAGCCCTTGCCCTCACTGCTCTCCACCTCAATGTCCCCCCCCATTATTCTGGCGAGGCTGTAGGATATATAGAGCCCCAGACCACTGCCACCAAAGCGGCGAGAGATGGAGCTGTCGGCCTGTTCAAAGCGCTGGAACAGCCGTTCCAGCACCTCTGGTGACATGCCGATTCCGCTATCGACTACCCGGAAGTGGATCTGCTTCTCCCCCAGCCACACCTTGAGGAAGATGGTCCCCTTTTCGGTGAACTTGATGGCATTGCCCAGCAGGTTGATCAGAACCTGGCTGATGCGCTGACGATCTCCGATCAACTGGTGGCTGAGGTTGCTTGGGGTCAGTACGGTAAAGGCGAGTCCAGCATCCTCCATCCGTACACACTACTGTCCGGTTAAATTTTCAAACAAATTCAGTTGGTTATCTATTTCAGGCA
>CAYFOU010000218.1:0-4575 GCA_964344805.1 uncultured Piscirickettsiaceae bacterium
GGCTCAACCCCTTCCTCGAAATAGATAACATGGCTCGTCAAACCTGGAGCAAACCAACCATTACTCTCCATCAGGGGGGGGTAACCAACAAGTTCGGGGCTCCTCCTGCTCCCCGCTATCAGGAGGCGCTGGATGGGGTGACCATCGAATCTCTGGTTGCTGAGTATGGCTCTCCTCTGTTTGTACTCTCGGAGCAGCAGCTGCGCAGTAATGTGCGGCAGTTGAAGCGGGCATTCGAAACCCGCTATCCAAAGGTGGTTCATGCCTGGTCTTACAAGACCAATTATCTGGGGGCGGTCTGTAATATCCTCCATCAGGAGGGCTCCTGGGCGGAGGTGGTCTCTGACTTTGAGTATGAGCGGGCTCGGGCGCTGGGGGTTCCCGGCAACCGTATTCTCTTTAATGGCCCTGGCAAGTCGGAGGGGAGTTTGCAGCGCGCGGTGGAGGAGCAGGCCCATATCCATGTCGATCACTGGGATGAGCTTCATCTGCTGGAGAGGGTTGCCGAGCGCTATGGGCGTACGGTTCCGGTGACGCTGCGGCTCAATTTCGACAGCGGTGTCGGTGAGGTGTGGGGGCGCTTCGGTTTCAACATTGAGTCGGGTGAGGCGATGCAGGCGGCACGGCGCATTGCCGATGGCTCAACCCTGCTGAAGCTGACCGGGCTCCATGCTCATATTGGTACCTTTATCACTGATCCTCTGCAGTACAGTGCAGAGGTGTCTACGCTCTGCCACTTCATCGAGCAGCTGGAGATGGAGGGGGATACGGTGATTGAGAGTATTGATATCGGCGGTGGTTTTGCCTCTCCCAATGCGTTGCAGGGGAGTTATCTTCCTCCGGAGCAGGTGACCCCGAGCTATGAGCAGTATGCCGAGGCGATCTGTACTCCGCTGCGGCAGTTTGTCGATGAGCGCCGCAAGCGGCTGGAGTATCCAGCACCGACGCTGTTTCTGGAGAGTGGGCGGGCGGTGGTGGATAGTGCCGAGTCTCTGATCACTTCGGTCATTGCCAATAAGCGGCTGGCCGATGGGCGGCGCACTGCGGTGGTGGATGCCGGGGTTAATCTGCTCTTTACCGCCTTCTGGTATAACCATCTGGTGATGCCGACACGCTCGCTGCAGGGGGTGGCGGAGGAGACGGTGCTCTATGGGCCGCTCTGTATGAATATCGATGTGGTGCGCCATTCAATCATGTTGCCTCCGCTGCCGGTGGGGGAGCCGCTGCTGATCCACAATGTCGGGGCTTACAACCATACCCAGTGGATGCAGTTTATTCAGTACCGCCCCAATGTGGTGCTGATTCATGGTGAGGAGGAGGATCGCCAGGTTTCTCTGGTGCGGGCTGCAGAGAATCTACAGGTGGTCACCGCTCAGGAGCGGCTGCCAGATCATCTGCTGTATGGATAGACAAACAGTGATTGCAGCCGTCAAGGCCATGCTGCATGGCTATGCCGCGATCTTCTTTATCCCCCACTTCTGGATTGGGATACTGTTTCTGCTGGCGACACTGGTGGAACCCAATAGCGGCTGGAGTGGACTGATCGCGATGAGTACCGCAGCAGTTACCGCTCATCTATTCCACTTGGGAGAGAACAAGAGCGGCTATCTGCTCTACAATCCGCTGCTGGTAGGGCTCTCACTGGGGGCCACCTATCCACTCACGGTTGAACTGTTACCGCTGATTCTGATCAGTGCACTGTTTACGGTTTTCGCCACTACCGCCCTCTCCAAGGTGGTATGGAGACTACAGCAGCTGCCGGTATTGAGCCTCCCCTTTGTACTGGTGGCACTGATAGCCCACTTTGCCGCCCACAACCAGAGCCTGCTGCAGCCACTCCCTGCACTGGAGATGGCAACCACCCCCCTGTTTGCTCCAACGGTTGATGCCTTCTTCACCGCACTGGGTTCGGCGCTCTTCACCCCCTACCCAGCGGCTGGTGCACTGCTCTTTGCCGGGCTGTTGATCACCTCCCGCTATCTGGCACTGCTCTCAGTGGCCGCCTTCGCAGCAGGGTGGCTCACCCTGCATATGCTGATAGTACCACCACAACCCACACTGCTGATCTGGAGCGGCTTCAACATCATCCTCACCGCACTGGCAATTGCGCTGCATACCCGCCCCGGTATCACCAGCTTTGGTACAGCACTGCTGGGGAGCATCATTACCGCACTGCTAATCAGCGCCTCACAGAGTGTACTCTCCCTCTACGGACTGCCAGTGATGGCGATTCCATTCCTGATCACCACCTTTACCCTGCTCGCAGCACTACCGACAGAGACAACCACTACGGTGCCGCTACGCTTCCACCCCAGCGCCACCCTGCCGGAACAGGAGAGGGAACGGCAACGACTGCTGCGCGCCCGTTTTCCCGACCCCTACAGTATTCCGGTACGCCCCCCTTTCATCGGCAGCTGGCAGGTCTATCAGGGGTTTGATGGCCCCCACACCCACCAGCAGGCGTGGCGCTATGCACTCGATTTCCATATCACCGAACAGGGTCAGAGTTACCATCATGACGGTAACCAGTTGAGCAACCACTACTGTTTTGGCCTGCCAGTGCTCTCTCCAGTCGATGGCGTGGTGGTAAAGGTGGTGGATGAGCGCATCGACAACCCACCGGGTGAAATCGATAGTGAGAACAACTGGGGCAACTATCTGGTAATCCACATGGAGAGCGGCCCCTATGCGCTGCTAGCCCATCTGCGCCAAGACAGTATTCAGGTCAGCGAAGGGCAGGCCGTTCACGCCGGAGAGAGCATTGCCACCTGTGGCAACTCGGGACGCTCTCCACTGCCCCACCTCCATCTGCAGCTACAGACCGAAGTCACGCCCGGCTCGACCACCCTCCCGTTCCACTTCAACAGCGTACTCCATCACCACAATCAGGCACGCAGCTATCATCTCTTTGCCAGACCACAACAGGGGGAGTGGATCGCTGCTGCCGAGCGCAACCAGCGGCTGGCACAGGCACTCCATCTGCCGGTGGGGCTGCAGCTCCACTACCGCTGGGAGGGGGAGACAACCACCGAACGTACACTGCAGGTTGAACTGACCCTGCTGGGGCAATTTCGCCTGCGCAGTGACCGGGGTGCCAGTGTCGCCTTCGAGGAGCGTGACGGAGTGATCGCCTGCTATGACCGTAGCGGCCCGACTGATCTCTTTCTTGACCTCTGGCTGCTCACCTTTGGAATCACCCCACTGACCGATGCTGCAGAGCAGTGGGAGGATGCCCCCTCAATCCATCTATTTCCACTCACTCCACTACAACAGCTGCTGACCACACTGCGTTATCCAATGGGTGGTGGACTCAAGAGTCACTACCAGCGCCAGCACGATAGTGCCAGCCATCGATGGATTCAGCAGGGAAACCATACCCTTGCGGGGACTGGTCAGCAGCAACAGCTGACAACAACGGGACAGCTCTGCCCACAACACGGGTTCGCTGAGCTGGAGGCACATTGCGGTAAACAGAAATGGCAGGCCACCCTGCTCTCCAGCAAACGGAGTTGTGAAATCCGATAACGGCATGCATATTGCTGTGGCTCCAGTATGGAGTCTTTTACAGTCAAAAAAACATCATCATGAGGTGGCTGCGCTATACCCTCTATGCACTGCTGTCGTCTGCACCACTGCTGGCGGTAGCCGACAGCGGTTGGCGTCACACCACCACAATCGGTGCAGCCTACGGCAACTACAACCAATCCGATCAGAAGGAGGGGGTTAGTGAGTACAACCTCACCATACACAATGACTATCTCGACGATGGGGGCTTCTCGCTGGGGTGGATTCAGTCGGCGGTCGATTTCAAACCGGGCGGTACCGATATCAAGCAGAATACGCTATTTGCCAGCGGACGCAGCTTCCACCATTTTGATGGCGCTGCCGGCAAGGTGGGGCTTCGACTCGATCTCCACTACATCGATAACAACGATGCCACCGGTAACAGCGACCAGGTAGAGGTGATCTCCCCCCGCATCAGCTGGAGCACCTATGCCAAGAACCTCTATCTCGATGTGGGTTATACCGAATCAAAATACCAGAATGATCTCACCATCACGCAGTGGTCTCCAACCCTCGGATTTGGCTGGAACAGCGGCAGCGACTGGCTGCAGCTGCGCAGTTTTATCATCGACAGCTCCAATGCCACCCGCAGTCAGAATGTCGATGGTACACACGGGGTTGAGGCGAAGTGGAGCCACTGGTTTGCACCGGGCAATCTACTTGCGCTGCACAAGTTTGAGCTGGGTGGTGTCTCCGGTGAACGCATCCATGCCGTTGATCCAGACAGTGGCTCCGTCTACAACCTCTCCGATCTGCAGACCGGACGGATGGCAATGGGGGCGGAGTGGCGACTGGGGGATAATATCCGGCTACTGCTGACCGCCAGTGAAGAGCGTTACGAGGACCGCAGCACCGATGATGCCTACAAGAGCCGGGTCGCCTCAGCCACCTTCACCACCGAGTGGTAACTCTAATTGGCCTTGATAAAATTGTTCGCCTCGATATGCAGCGGTGAGCGGTGCAGCACCTGCTGGTAGGCCATCTTCGCCTCTTTCTGTTTGCCCTGCCAGA
>CAYFOU010000219.1:0-4543 GCA_964344805.1 uncultured Piscirickettsiaceae bacterium
TCTGCCTTTTCTCTACTTGATTTGCGAGTGGTTTGCAGGATTTAGGTACTATTTATCGCTTCAACCAAATATCTTTCATGAACAGTAAAGACCGACCGTCCATCGGTTCCTGGTTTCGTAATCTCTTCTCCAGAGGGCAGCACCAGGGGCCATCCAATAAAGAAGAGCTGATTGAGCTGCTGCGTGCGGCGCACTGGCGCGAGATTCTCGATGCCGATAGCCTCTCGATGCTGGAGGGGGCGCTGCAATTCTCCGAGATGCATGCGCGTGACATCATGATCCCCCGTTCGCAGATGGTGGTGGTCGGGCTGGAGGACTCTCCCGAGGAGTTCCTGCCGCCGGTGATCAAGTCGGCCCACTCCCGTTTTCCGGTGATTGGGGAGAGCCGTGATGAGGTGGTCGGTATCCTGCTGGCCAAGGATGTGCTCCATTGGCGGGAAGAGAAGGGGCGCTTCAATCTGCGCGAGAACCTGCGTCCAGCGGTCTTCATTCCTGAAGCCAAGCGACTCAATATGCTGCTCAAGGAGTTTCGCTCCAGTCGCAACCATATCGCCATCGTGGTGGATGAGTATGGTGGGGTGGCCGGAATGGTCACCATTGAGGATGTGCTGGAGCAGATCGTCGGTGATATTGAGGATGAGCACGATCTGGAGGAGGGGCTGATCCATGCCCATACCGCCGTGCGTCATACGGTGAAGGCGATCACCCCGATTGAGGAGTTCAACGAACACTTCTCCTCGTCGCTGGAGGAGGAGGGGGTCGATACCATCGGTGGGCTGCTGATCCGTCGTCTAGGTCATCTGCCGGTGCGCGGTGAGGGGATGGAGATTGGTCGCTTCCGTTTCAAGGTGCTGCGGGCCGATAATCGCCGGGTCCATCTGCTGCAGGTCAATGTCTCACCGCTGGAGGAAGAGGCTCGTGTGGAGGCCGTTGAGACTGCAGCAGAGACGGGTTAGGGCTTCTCTGTTATCACTGATTGCGGGTGCGCTGCTGCCGCTCGCCTTTGCCCCGTTTGAATGGTTCTGGCTGGCACCGCTGGTGCTGGCGCTGCAGTTCTGGCTCTGGCAGCAGGCCAGCTCAATGCGAGAGAGCATCTGGCTGGGATGGCTGTTTGGTTTCGGGCTGTTTGGTGTGGGTGCCAGTTGGGTGCAGGTAAGTGTTGCCCAGTTTGGTGGAATCAATCTTCCACTCTCACTATTGATGGCGCTGTTGTTTGTGATGGGGATGGCGCTGTTTCCGGCGCTGCAGGGGGCGCTACTCTATTGGCTGCGTGGTCATGTGGGTGCGGTGTTGTGGCTCTTTCCGCTGGTCTGGGTTGGCTTTGAGTGGCTGCGCAGCTGGTTCCTCAGTGGTTTCCCGTGGTTGTTGCTGGGGCATACCGCACCGGGCACCTTCTATCGTGGTTTGGCACCATGGCTGGGTACGTTGGGAGTATCGCTCTTTATCGCCTGGATTGCGCTGTTGTTACTGCAAATCGTGTTACGGCAACAACAGCGATCCGCATGGATGCAGCTGTTGTTACTGCTGATAGTGGCGTGGGGAAGTAGTCAGCAGCAGTGGGGGGAGGATGCGGGGGAGCCGGTTTCGGTAGTGCTGGTGCAGGGCAATATCCCGCAGGATCAGAAGTGGAAGCCGGAGAATCTCCACAGCACGTTACAGCGTTATCGTGAAGCGACCGAGCAGAGTGAGGCGCGACTGGTAGTCTGGCCGGAGACTGCAATTCCCGCCTTTCGCCAGCAGATCGATGATGTATTTCTGAAACCGTTGGCTGCGGAGCTGGAAGCACAACAGCGTACCCTGATCAGTGGCATTCCATTGCTGGAGTGGGAACCGAAGCGTTACTACAATGGGGTGGTGGCGATGGGGGCTGATCAGGGGGAGTACCACAAGCGTCATCTGGTGCCGTTGGGGGAGTTTCTGCCGTTGGCGTCACTGTTGAAGCCGCTGCTCGACTTTATCCAGATTCCTCACTCCTCCTTTACCCATGGTGCAGTGGTGCAGCCCCCGCTGCAGGTGGGGACGCTGCTGCTCTCCCCTACTGTCTGTTATGAGGTGGCCTATCCAGATCTGGTCTTCTCCCATCTGCCGCAGGCAGGTGCCCTGGTGACGCTGAGCAATGATGGCTGGTTTGGGGATTCACTGGCCCCGTATCAGCATTTCCAGATTGCGCGGATGCGGGCGCTGGAGTCGGGGCGGCCGCTGTTGCGGGCAACCAATACTGGAATTACCGCATTGATTGGTGCGGATGGGGAGGTGGTTGCGCAACTGCCTCGATCCGAGTTGGGGATGTTGGAGATTTTGCTACAGCCAAGAGAGGGAATGACCCCTTATTTATACTGGTCCTCCATGTTGTTCTAAGGGATTTCTCAAAAAATAGTGAAGAAAGTGTGAAAAAGTGGTTGATTTTTAGTGGTTGGCTCCTCTAGAATCAAAATCTGTCGAAAAAATGCGTTTTTTATGCGTTTGCATAGAAGAAATCGTATAGAATGCAACTGCCGGAAACGGTCAAACAGAACAAGATCACGATGACGCGCCAAAGAACACTGAAAAATCAGGTCCATTCCACCGGAATTGGCCTCCACTCCGGGAAGAAGGTCCACCTTACGTTGAGACCGGCGCCGGAGAATACCGGTATCGTGTTCCGTCGTGTCGATATGAGCAGCAATCCTCATATCGCGGTTTGCCCCAATTCGGTAGGGGATACCCGTCTCTCTACCACCCTGATGAAGGATGGGGCCACCATCTCCACCATTGAGCACCTGATGTCCGCCTTCTACGGGCTGGGCGTCGATAATGCCTATGTGGATCTGGATGCGCCCGAGATTCCGATCATGGATGGCAGTGCCAGCACCTTTGTCTTCATGTTGAAGAGCGCTGGTCTGGTCGAGCAGAGTGCAGCCAAGCGCTATATTCGCATTACCCGGCCGATTGAGGTGGAGGAGGGTGACAAGCGCGCCAGCCTCACCCCATATGATGGCTTCAAGCTCTCTTTCGAGATCGATTTTGCTCATCCAGCGTTTAGCGATGAGCACCAGTACCAGTCGGTAGACTTCTCTTCTCTGCGTTACGAGAAGGAGATCAGTCGCGCCCGTACCTTCGGTTTTATCCGTGATGTTGAGGCGTTGCGTCAGCAGGGGTTGGCGCTGGGGGCGAGCTTGGATAATGCCGTCGGTCTGGATGAGTTCCGTGTCCTCAACGAGGATGGCCTGCGCTTCAAGGACGAGTTTGTTCGTCACAAGATTCTCGATGCGGTCGGTGACCTTTACCTGCTCGGTAGCCCGATTCTGGGTGCCTACCACGGCTACAAGTCCGGCCATGAGCTGAACAACCAGCTCACTCGCAAGGTGCTGGAGACCGAAGGGGCCTGGGAGTATGTCACTTTCGAAGAGAGTGAATCCGCTCCGATCACCTTTGTTCCGCTGACGGTCTGATCCCCGTTTTTCCCGATCGTTGAGTCTGTTTCTCCGCGTCTTTCGGTGAATCCCTGCTGCGTTTGATTGCAGTCATGTTCCAAGGCCGAAGATAGCGCTTTTTCTGCGCTAAATGGTTGGTTCTGCTTGGAGTTCTTTCTCCGATTCGCTATGATCCCTGTTTCTATTCATTCAGGGGATAGGCCCGTTTTTCGGGAGTATCTGTCGCAAGGAGTGCGCTGCAGGATGCAGCCGGACAATAATGATTAAAAAGATTTTCAGAAAGGTTTTTGGTAGCCGTAACGACCGCATGATTCGCAAGATGCAGAAGGCGGTCGACCAGATCAATGCGCTGGAGCCACAGTTTCAAGCGTTGAGTGATGAGGAGTTGAAGGGGAAGACGGCGGAATTTCGCACCCGTCTTGATCAGGGAACTGCACTGGATGATCTGCTGCCGGAGGCCTTTGCCACCGTGCGCGAGGCGTCGCAGCGTGTGTTCCAGATGCGACACTACGATGTACAGCTGATCGGCGGCATGGTGCTGCATCAGGGCAAGATTGCCGAGATGCGTACCGGTGAGGGCAAGACCTTGATGGCAACCTTGGCGGTCTACCTCAATGCGCTGCCGGGGAACGGTGTCCATGTAGTAACGGTGAATGACTACCTCGCCAATCGTGATGCGGGCTGGATGGGGCAGCTCTATGGCTTCCTCGGTATGAGCACCGGTGTGGTGGTGCCTGCGCTGGAGCATGAGCAGCGTCAACAAGCCTATGCAGCCGACATCACCTACGGCACCAACAACGAATTTGGTTTTGACTACCTGCGTGACAACATGTCCTTCTCCGCCGATGAGCGGGTGCAGCGTGAGCGCGCCTTTGCGGTGGTGGATGAGGTCGACTCGATCCTGATCGATGAGGCGCGTACTCCACTGATCATCTCCGGTCCAACCGATGACAACTCCGAGCTCTATCAGGCGATGAACGGTCTGCCTGCCCAGCTGGAGAAGGGGTTTGAAGAGGGGGAGGATGTCAACGGCGACTACACCGTGGACGAGAAGACCAAGCAGGTGCTGCTGACCGAGCAGGGGCATGAGCGGGTCGAGGAGTTGCTGATCGCGGGGGGGCTGCTGGAGG
>CAYFOU010000220.1:0-4496 GCA_964344805.1 uncultured Piscirickettsiaceae bacterium
ATCCTTGGTCGCAATCTGGTTGCATCCACAGTAGAAGCAGACGGTGTCACAGAACGGGATATGGAAGTAGAGCGAGAGGGGACGCAGAGAATCCTCCTGGTTGGTGCGCGCCACCACCGCCTTGTAATCCTCCGGCCCGAATGCCTCGTGGAATTGCACTGCGGTGGGATAGGAGGTGTAGCGCGGCCCCGCCTTGTCGTAGCGGCGGATCAGCTCCATATCAAAAGTCAGTATTTGTTCCATAAGAACTACTCACTTACCCCACTTTGATGTGCATGATTAATCACTTGCAGCAGATACTTGAAGGGAATAAAGGCCAGTGGAAGGGGTTCAATCCGCTCCATATAGGCCAATGGTCCTCCACCAAACTGGTGCGTCCCCGCTTCCAGTTCAGCCTTCAACTTCTTCAACTCGAACTCCAGCGGTTCCACCAGGTCGACCGACTGCTGCATATAGTCCCCATCGAATTCGATGGAGTATTTCAGCTCATCCACCTCAATCAGCGCCTCATTCACCTGCCGCTTCAACTCATCCATGGTCTGCAGCTGAATAACCATTTCACCATTACCTGTATTGTACATAGTCGTTATCTCTTGATACGTCGCTCCTGCTCCTCCCGGAACAGCGATTGATGAGCCTCCAGAGTGGCACGGTCAATGATAAAGACGCCGTGCCCTCCCCGCTCGAATTCAACCCAGGTCCAGGGGACCTGCGGAAACAGGGCCTCCAGCGCTACGGCGCTGTTGCCCACTTCACAAATCAGTACCCCATTCTCTTCCAGATGGGTGGCCGACTCCAGCAGAATCTGCACCACCAGATCAAGGCCATCCTCTCCCGCCTCCAGCCCCATCCGGGGCTCCGCATGGTACTCGGCGGGCATCGATTCCAGATCCTGGCGATCCACATAGGGGGGGTTGCTGACAATCAGGTTATAGCGTTTGCCATTGAGTGCAGCAAACAGGTTGGAGTGGATCAGGCGGACCTGCTCCTCCAATCCATAACGCTCTACATTGATCGTCGCAACTGCCAACGCATCCTCTGAAAGGTCCACAGCATCGACCATTGCCTGCGGAAGATAATGGGCACAAGCAATTGCAATACAACCACTTCCTGAACCAATCTCCAGTATATTATTAACCGTATCCGAATCTATCCAGGGGGCAAATCCCTGCTCGATCAACTCTCCAATCGGAGAGCGCGGCACCAGCACCCGCTCATCCACGTAGAACGCCAGACCGGTAAAGGTGGCCTGCTGAACCAGATAAGGCAGCGGAATCCGCTTCTCCACCCGCTTCTTGAACTTGTCTGCCAGACAGTGGCGTTCTGCAATCAACAACTTGCCATTGAGCAGCTGCTCGGGACAGTCCTGTGGCAGATTCAGATTACCCAGCACCAGACGAATCGACTCATCCAGCGCGTTGTCGGTACCGTGGCCGAAATAGAGCTGCCCTTTGGCTTCTGCACGCGCCATAACGGACGCACCCCAACGGATAAAATCCGTTGGGGTGGTCAGGATCTCTTCGAGTGATGCGGTATCGATCAAGCCTGCGCTTCCTGCTCCTTGATCTGTTTGCGCACCTCTTCCATATCCAGCTCCCTGGCCTTGTCCACCAGATCCTTCAGCCCCTCTGCCGGAACCATGCCGGGCTGGGAGAAGATCACAATCTGCTCACGGAAGATCATCAATGTAGGAATAGAACGAATCTGGAAATGTGCTGCAAGCTCCTGTTGCTCCTCGGTATTCACCTTGGCAAACACCACACCATCAATCTCCTCGGAGACCGCCTCATAGATCGGAGCAAAGCTCTTGCAGGGGCCACACCATGGGGCCCAGAAGTCGACAATCACGATATCGTTGCCGTTAACCGTATCCTCAAAATTGGTGTGATCGAGTTCGACTGTACTCATGTTCCATTATCCTTTGTCTATTGGTGATTATCGTTACCCGATTGATGCTCATCGGGCAGGTGCGCCCACCCATTCTAACATCACTGGGCACTACTATGCAGAGAGATAGTAAAAGACAAAACGCCCACGCTCGATATCGATTTTCAACTCCGCACCATGGTTGATACCATAATCGACATAGCCGGGAATATCGCTCTCCTCATGGCACTCCGAAGCGTGCTGGGGGGACTCGAAATCACGATCCCGATCATACCAGGAGAGCAGCATACTCATCTCCAGGCGCTGCTCTGCCTCAGCATCGGCCACTACCTTGGCAGCATAGAAATCGGTCAGCGGCTCCTGCAGAGAGATCTCCACCGTAGGGGGCTCCTGCAACGGCGCACGCGGGGTTGCAGGGCAACTGCCACCACGTTCCACGGATGAGGAGCTGGTTATCAAATTCCCTTCAACTTCCTGAACTTTCACGGAAACCTCCATTGAGTCATCAAACGATGAGGGCAGTAGCCGCCACGGCACCACCTTCGCCACTAACGGTAATAGTAGCGCCCCGCCCGGCAACATGAAGATGCCGAAGGCGGGAACCGTGCGTGCCAGATCCTTGGCCTGCTCCACCGCCTCCTGCCGCTCCTGCTCACTGGTATTCTGCCCCAATGAGAGCTTGCGCAGGGTGTTGAGCATCTCCCCGGTCTCCTGCACCTCGATCCAGCTCTTGACGCTGACATCGCGAAACACCTCAATCACCACCTGCGGATCACGAATCTTGTCGGTGGTGACCCGCAACACCTCGCGGGTTCTGGTGAGAATATTGATCTCTTTCAGCACGGAACTACTTCTTTTTGGGACGAAACACTTTAATACTATCCGACTCCAGATAGGGCCCCTCAATCAGATCGATACAGTAGGGAATGGCCGGAAACAGCTCATCCAGCGTCTCTGCAATCGCCGAGGGCTTGCCCGGCAGATTGACGATCAGGCTGTTGCCACGAATCCCTGCGGTCTGCCGGGAGAGGATCGCGGTGGGTACATATTTCAGCGAGATCTGCCGCATCAGTTCCCCAAACCCCGGCATCATCTTCTCACACACCGCCTCGGTCGCCTCGGGGGTGACATCCCGCCTGGCCGGACCGGTTCCACCAGTAGTAACAATCAGACAACACCCCGCCTCATCGGCCAACTCACTCAGGGTCTCTTCAATCACCGGCTGATCATCGGAGATGACCCGCGCCACCGGCTCCCAGGGAGAGGAGAGATGCTGCTCAAACCACTCCTTCAGGGCGGGGCCACCGAGGTCCTCATACTCTCCTCGAGAGGCGCGGTCCGATACCGTTACAATTCCAATTTTTGCCATTTCACTCATTTCACTTCTCTCGTCATCCATTACAATGAGAGGGACGATACCGGCTTGAAATATGAAAAACCACCCCCACCTCATGCGGGATCAGTAACGATAACAACAACCAGACCACGGACACCCAAAATCCATGAGCAACTCCTTTGATGATGAGATGGAGATCGTCGACGGCGATCTGAATGCCGAAGTGGAGGTGGAGATCGAACTCTCCCCCTCCTCCGACCTCGCCCTCCCCGATGCCAATCTCCCCAAAGAGATCTTCCTGCTGCCCCTCTCCGAGCGTCCCTTCTTCCCGGCCCAGACCCAACCACTGCTGATGAACGGCGAACCGTGGATGGAGACAGTGCGCAAGATCGGCGACACCAACCAGCACATGGTGGGGCTGTTCATGACCCAACCCCACAAATCAGACTTTGCCAGCCCCGATGACTATTTCGAGATCGGCACCGTGGCGCGGATGCACCACCCGATGAAGCAGGAGGGGAAGATCCAGTTCATTGCCGAGGGGATGCAGCGCGCCCGCATTGTACGCTGGATCTCCGAGACCCCCCCCTACCGGGTCGAGGTGGAGTATCTGAAGCAGACCAGCCCCGGCAAGAAGAGCGAGACCAAGGCCTATGCAATGGCCATTATCAACACCTTGCGTGAACTGATCCCGCTCAACCCACTTTATGGCGAGGAGCTGCGCTTCTTCCTTGACCGCTTCAGCCCCAACGAGCCCTCGGCACTGACCGACTTCGCCGCCAGCCTCACCACCGCCACCCCGGATGAGCTGCAGAAGGTGTTGGAGACGCTCAATATCCGTCGCCGCATGCAGCAGGTACTGGCACTGCTGAAGAAGGATCTGGAGGTGGCCAAGCTGCAGACCAAGATCCGCGACAACGTCGAGGACAAGATGGATGAGCAGCAGCGCCGCTTCTTCCTGCGCGAACAGCTCAAGGCCATTCAAAAAGAGTTGGGAATCGCCAAGGATGACCGCACCGCCGATCGCGACCGCTTCCTCGAGCGGATGGAGAAGCTGACCATCCCCGACAACGCGATGAAGAAGATCGACGAAGAGCTGGAGAAGCTGGGGATGTTGGAGACCGGCTCCCCCGAGTATGCGGTCACCCGCAACTATCTCGACCAGATTACCGCCCTCCCCTGGGGCATCCTCTCCAAGGACAAGCTCGATCTGCGCCGCGCCCGCAAGATCCTCAACCGCGACCACGACAGTCTGGAGGATGTAAAGGATCGC
>CAYFOU010000221.1:0-4472 GCA_964344805.1 uncultured Piscirickettsiaceae bacterium
CCGTTCATCCAGACACCACGGGTGTGCTGGTTCATGCCCATGGTCCAGTAGGAGGAGACCTTCTTGTTGGGGTCTGCATAAAGCTTGGCGAGACGCTCCAGCTTCTTCTTCGGTACGCCGGACATCTTTGCAGCCTTCTCCAGCGTGTAGGGCGCTACCGAGGCCGCATACTCTTCAAAGGTGATCGCGGAGAGCTTGCCACCCTTGCCGGTCTTCGCCTTCTCCAGCGGATGCTCAGGGCGTAGACCATAACCAATATCGGTTGGGGTCTTCTTGAAGTTACAGTGCTGGTCGATAAAGGCCTTGTCATAGGCCTTGTTCTGGATGATGTAGTTGGCAATGTAGTTGGCAATCGCCAGATCACTCTGTGGCTCAAACACCATGCCATTATCGGCCAGCTCGAAGCTGCGATGCTCGTAGGTAGAGAGTACGTGTACCTCGCAATCCTTCTTGGTGAGACGGGTGTCGGTCAGACGAGACCAGAGGATCGGGTGCATCTCCGCCATGTTGGCGCCCCAGAGGACAAAGGCATCGGCATGCTCGAGGTCATCATAACAGCCCATCGGCTCATCGATACCGAAGGCGCGCATGAAGGCGCCTACCGCAGAGGCCATGCAGTGGCGTGCATTGGGGTCAATGTTGTTGGAGCGGAAGCCCGCCTTCATCAACTTGGAGGCCGCATAGCCTTCCCATACGGTCCACTGACCGGAGCCGAACATGCCGACATGGGTTGGATCCTTCTTCAGTGCATCCTTCCACTTCTCGGCCATCACATCGAAGGCCTCATCCCAGCTGACCGGGGTGAATTCGCCATTCTTGTCATACTTGCCGCCCTTCTTGCGCAGCAGTGGCTGGGTCAGACGGTCCTTGCCGTACATGATCTTGGAGAGGAAGTACCCCTTGATACAGTTCAGCCCCTTGTTGACTGGCGCATCGGGGTCACCCTGGGTCGCCACCACGCGCCCCTCCTTGGTGCCGACCAGCACGCTACAGCCGGTTCCACAGAATCGGCAGGCGGCCTTGTCCCACCGAATGTTGTCCTTGTCCATACCATCCTTGGCCTGCGCCAGGCCGGGAACGGTAACTCCTACCGTTGCTGCCGCTGCGGCAACTGCATTGGCCTTGATAAACGACCTTCTATCCATACTCATCGGGCTGCTCCTGTTTACGCTTGAAGTTCTTCGTAGTGGTGATAAATCATTGAGGTGCTCAGCACCCCATCGATACCGCTGAAGCCGGTGATGGTATCGGCCATCACACTGTCATCCTCTTGCTCCACGGTAACAATCAGTTTCCCCTCGTCGACTCCGCCATGCACTTCAGCCCCCTCCAGCTGCTCAATCATCATCCGCACACCAGCTGCATCCTGCGGATTGGCATGTACAACAACACTGCAAATGTTCATCGTTCTACGTCTCTCTGATTTCCAACCTTGTAATTCCTTACAAAAAAAGTTGGTTATAAAAAACAGTTATTACAGAATAACTGAGCTACTGATTGTAACATTTTGCAACATACAGCCCATTTGATCTGCATCAAAATTAGTGCATTCTTATTTTCTAATGCTTTTGAAAACAGCAAGATAACCATAGAAAAAATTAATCACTTTTCCATGGCCCAATCAGAAATCTATAGCTCTAAAGGGGTATTTTACTCTTCCAGAACAATCTCACGGTGATGAATAGTCAGCGCCGCAACCGGACAAGGAGCTATGCAGGCACCACATCCATTACATTTTTCACTATCCATCTCCATCTGCACCGCTCCACCCACCCTTGGACGGAAACGGAATACCCCCTCCAGACACTGATCACCACACACCTGACACACCACCCCCTTCTGCGCCACACAATCATGGTTGACCCGTACCTCCAGTGCCCAGGGCAGCCCCCTGCTCTCTTCGGTAATCCGTAATGCCTTCGGTTCACACACCTCGACACACACCTCACAGAAGGTGCACTCCCCCCGTTTGAACTCCACCACCGGGAATTTTCCACGCCCCTCAACCAGGATCTGCTCTTCACAACGCTGGATGCAGGCCCCACAGCGGGTACAGGTCTCGGTAAAATCATACTCCTCCAGTGCCCAGGGGGGGCGAATCGGACGGTTGCGGCCGCTGATATCCCCCCGCAGAAACTGGGCACGGCTCACCCCCTTGCGCTTCTCTGCCGTTCCTTTCTCTTCCTCTTTTTTACCGATTCGCTTGATGAATTCGAACATTCCGATGCGCTCAACTGTGACCTCAACTTCTCTCTATGTATCACAAAGGGGGGAAGTGATAAAACAAAAAGAGGGGCAACCATTACGGCAGCCCCCCTCATTCTTGTCACCATAAGATTCGAAAAATCCCGTTTAAAAGCCTATCTTCATCGATCTTGCATGGATAGCGCCCAATACGGCATCAACTTTTTACACTGAAGAACGAGACCATCTCATTCAGCGCATCGGCCTGCCTGCTCAACTGGGAACCAGCCGCCGCACTCTCCTCGACCAGCGCAGCATTCTCCTGAGTCACCCGATCCAGCACCGAGACCGTATTGTTGACCTGACTGATCCCTGCACTCTGCTCACGGGTTGCCATTGCAATCTCTGCCGCCAAGCTGTTGACCTTCTTGACCGACTCCTGAATCGCCCCCAACGCATCACCACTATGGCTTACCAGTTCACTTCCCTTCTCGATTCTGGAGGCACTATCCTCAATCAGCACCTTGATATCCTTGGCGGCATCGGCCGAACGCTGTGCCAGTGTGCGCACCTCTCCAGCCACCACCGCAAAGCCACGGCCATGCTCACCGGCACGCGCCGCCTCTACTGCGGCATTGAGCGCCAGCAGATTGGTCTGGAAGGCGATGCCGTCAATCAGGGTAATGATCTCGGAGATTTTGCTGCTCGATTCATTGATCCCCTCCATCGCCTGCACCGCATTGGATACCACCTGAGCCCCCTCCAGCGCCTGCTTCAGTGACTCTTCCGCCAGATGGTTGGCCTCGGTCGCATTGTCCGCATTCATACTGACAGTGCTGGCCATCTCCTCCATGCTGGAAGCGGTCTCCTCCAGACTGGCCGCCTGTTCACTGGTACGCTCGGAGAGGTTCTGACTACTGTTGGAGACCTCCTGAGCATTACCCCGGACACTTTGGGAGGCATCCCGAACCCGGCTGACCATCTCGGAGAGCTTGCTCTGAGTCAGATTGACCGCCTCCTTCAGCATCATCAATGCGCCCTGGTAATCCCCTTCAATGGCCTGGGTGAGATCCCCCTCTCCCATTCTGGAAGTGGTGGCAATCACCTCGTTGAGCGCACCACTGAGCTCATCCAGCGAATGGTTGATGTGGCGCTTCAGGCGCTCCAGATCACCCTGAGCCGTTGCCGTAACCCGCTGATTGAAATCCCCTTCTGCAACCGCCTGCATCACCTGGTTGATCTCACTGACAATGGTGCCCATCCCCTCCATGGTTACCGCAGTCTGATCAAAGATCAGACGGAAATCACCGGCCGCATCCACTGCACCGATCTGATATCCAAAATGACCCTCAGAGATCG
This sequence comes from uncultured Piscirickettsiaceae bacterium, assembly GCA_964344805.1. Classification (GTDB taxonomy): domain Bacteria; phylum Pseudomonadota; class Gammaproteobacteria; genus Thiopontia. The sequence continues at coordinate 3,544 of CAYFOU010000221.1, forward strand.
CCTCCATCACCTCGATCAACCGCCGCATGGTCTGCTGTACCTGCTCTGCAGAGTGGTTGACCCCCGTCTTGAGCTGATCAAGATCCCCACTCAATGATGACTCAATGCGCCCCTCGAAATCTCCCTGCGCCATCCGCTCAACCACACGGTTGGTCTCACTGATCGCTGTCTGCAGCCGCTCCATCAGCGCATTGAAGGCGTGAGCCATCTCCTCCACCTCATCCCCACTCTCTACCCCCTCACAACGCAGCGAGAGATCACTGCTCTCCTCTACATCACGCAGTGTCTGTGAAATCACCAGCAGGCTGCCCACCGTCTTGCGCGCAGTCATCGCTCCGGCAGTGGTAACAATGACAATCAGCAGAATGGCCACAACGGTACCAAAGGTAGTGAGCGCATCAATACGCCCCTTCTCCTCCTCATAGAAGAGGGCTACCGACTCCTCCTGCCCGGAGACAATGGTATCGATCGAGCGCATCACCAGCACCTTGTAGTCATACCACTCATCAATCGCCTCTTCGATCTGATCGGTATCTTCACTCTCATAGGCCTGAAGCAGGCGAGGCACAAAGCCGGCGAACCCATCCAGTCCCTGTGAGAACTGCTCAATCTCTTCAGAGAAGAGGGTCGCATCAAGTGTCTGCCGGGACTCCTCCCAAAGTTTTCTGATCTCGGGGAGGGTGACATTGAGGTGCTCCTGTGCCCCTACCGGCGCAACCAGCTCGCTCATCACTGCGGCCATGCGGTATTCAATCTCCCTGAACAGCAGCTGGATCTGGCGCAGACGGTTGAGCGGTACCATCTTGTCCGCATAGATGGTCTCCACTGCACCCAATTGCTGGCTGGAGAGCCAGCTACTCCCCCCCAGTTGCAGTTGCGTATTCCGGCCCAACGTGACCGCCGATTCCGTTTTATCGTGACCGCTCATT
>CAYFOU010000222.1:0-4343 GCA_964344805.1 uncultured Piscirickettsiaceae bacterium
TCTTGCTCTCCTTGAGCTGCTCCACCGCCTTGATCAGATACTGCCAGTCATCCTCTTCCAGTTGCCCGGTACGCACCTTGTTGGAGTTGATCCGCCCCAGCGAGGAGATCAGGCGCGAGGCGAGCTGCTCACCAGACATCTCCATACTGAAAACCGCAACCGATTTCCCCTGCGCCACCGCCGCATGCTCAGCAATATTCATCGCAAACGAGGTCTTTCCCATCGCCGGACGCCCCGCAACAATGATCAGATCGGAGTTCTGCAGTCCGGTGGTCTTCTGGTCAAATTCACTGAAGCCGGTGGCAATACCGGTCACCGCTCCCGCCTTGGAGTTGTAAAGCTCATCGATTCGATCCACCGCTCGCGCCAGCAGATCACTCATCTTTTCAAACCCCTTCTGGTTGCGGCTCCCCTGCTCGGCAATCTGGAACACCGCCTGCTCGGCCCGATCCAGAATCTCCGCTACCTTGCGACCCTCGGTACTGTAGGCCGACTCGGCAATCTGGTTGGAGGCGGTAATCAGGCTGCGCAGTACCGAACGTTCACGCACGATATCGGCATAATGGCGGATATTTGCAGCACTCGGAGTATTCTTCGCCAATGATCCGAGATAGGCGAGTCCCCCGGCATTCTCCGCCTCCTTGCGACTCTCCAGCCACTCGGTCAGGGTGATCACGTCAAATGGCTTGCTCTCTTCCGCCAGACTGGCAATGGAGCGAAAGATCAGCCGATGGTCGGCACGATAGAAGTCCTCCTCAATCACCCGGTCCGAGACGATATCCCAGCTGCTGTTATCCAGCATCAGGCCACCGAGTACCGACTGCTCGGCCTCGATATTTTGCGGGGGGAGCTTGTGGGGAGATTCAGACATCATGAAGACTTAAAAAAATGGCCCGACAGTATACAAAAAAACGGCCCCTTCCATTGCTGGAAGGGGCCGTTTTTTTAGCCTGTGAGTACTTACGCCTCAGCAACCACATTCACGTTAACATTGGTAGTCACATCGGTGTGCAGCTGAACCGCAACCTCATGCTCACCCAGCTCACGCAGCGGGCCGTTGGGCAGACGCACTTCACTCTTCGCCACCTCGACACCACCATCGGTAATGCACTTGGCAATCTCGGCACCGGTCACGGAACCGAACAGCTTGCCCTCTTCACCCGCCTGATGGGCGATTTCGAGATTCAGCGTTGCCAGCTTCTCGGCACGCGCCTGAGCTGCAGCCAGTGCCTCGGCTGCAATCTTCTCCAGCTCGGCACGACGCGCTTCAAACTCCTTCAGGTTCTCTGGTGTTGCAGGCTTTGCCTTGCCCTGAGGGACGAGGTAGTTGCGTGCATAACCAGGCTTGACTGAGACCTTGTCCCCGAGGTTCCCCAGGTTAGCCACTTTTTCCAGCAGGATCACATCCATCTTACTTTCCTTTCTTTTCCAAACTCTCTTTGAATATGGCAGAGAGTTACGCCATAAAAAATCGTTGTCGGTAGTCCACCCAGGCATCACTCACACCGACCATGGTGATGATGAAGCCAACCGGGGTAAACAGTGTGGCGAAGTAGAGTGCCATCACCCACCCCTTCTGCCCCGGCTTGCGGTCCAGCAGCGCATGCCCAACCGCAATCCCCTGCACCATAAACAGGGTCATCCAGATCTGCATCAGATCCGGTACGATGGCGGGAACCTCATCTCCCATCAGCAGCCCGGGCAGCATCACCACCAGCCCCAGCAGCACCGTATTCTTGCCCAGCTGCAGCGCCAGAAACTCACTCTTCATCCCGCCAGGGTTGTAGAGCATCGCCTGCCACCCTCGCCCCAGCAGCAGCATCGCAACCAGTCCGAGGAAGAAGCCCGCCGCCATCACCCCGGTCAGCACCTCGGCCAGACGGGGATCGAGCAGCGCCTGCTCCGACCCCAGAGTAGCCTCACCGGCAAACAGCTCCTCCACCAGCTCCTGCCACCAGAGCGCCGGATTACCCTCTGAAATCAGGTAGAAGACAAACAGGGCCGTTACACCAAACAGCGCTGCCGCCTGAAAGGCGACCCGCAGAGACTGGGTAGTCCGCAGCAACACCGCCAGTACCCAGACCGGCAGCCAGAAGACAGCCATCAGGGCCACCGAAAGCTCATGCCCACCATTGAAGCGGTACAGCACCATCGCCAGTCCCAAACCACCCAACAGGGTGACCAGCCCTTCGCTCGCCCCCTGTCGCAGGGTCACCAACCCTACTACTGCGCCAGCCAGATAACCGACGGGAGGAAATACCAGCGTGGTAAATGCCAGCAGCGAGAGCACCCCCATCGCGTGGAGGCGACTGCGCATCACATATTCAACGAATGTACGCACAGTTCTATTCAACCAATTTCTGGTAAATCGTACAGATTGCCCCTAAATCGCTGGAGGGCTAGGCGGGAAATGTGAGTTTACGATCTGTAAATGACCATTTCCCAACAACGCCATCCGGTGATTTAGGGGTGAGCTGTTCGATTTAGCGGTCGTGTGCGTCGGAGTATGGCAGCAACGCCAGATAGCGCGCGCGCTTGATCTCGGTCGCCAGCTGACGCTGATAGCGTGACTTGGTTCCGGTAATACGGGAGGGGATGATCGCCCCGGTCTCGGAGATGAACTCCTTCAGCAGTTCTACATCTTTATAGTCGATTGCTGGTGCATCCTTCATGCTGAACCGACAAAATTTTCTTCTACGAAAATAGCGTGCCATGATTTTTCTCGCTTTTAATATTCTGGTAAATGGTTAAACCGTACGATTATGCTTCGGCTTTTTTCTCTGCCGGAGCACTCTTCTCGCTGGACTCTTCACGACGATCACCACGAGGTGAATCACCACGATCCTTGCGGCTGGACTCCTTCTCAATCGCCTCCATCATCGCAGATTTCCCCTCCGGGGCACCCTTCATGGAGAGGACTTGATTACGGATCACAGCATCATTGAACTTGAACAGCCCAGAGAGCTCATCCAGCGCCTTCAGGCTGCACTCTACGTTCATCATCACATAATGTGCCTTGTGCACCTTGTTGATGGAGTAGGCCAGCTGACGACGCCCCCAATCCTCCAGACGGTGGATCTTGCCACTGTCCCCTTCGATCACAGAGCGGTAACGCTCAACCATAGTCTCCACCTGGTCACTCTGATCAGGATGGACCATAAATACGATTTCGTAATGTTTCATATACTCTTTCCTTATGGATTAACAGCCTGACAGCAAACCCTGTGCTATGCAGGCAAGGAGGAATTGTCTATAGCGCAGACAATTCGGAGCGCGAATTATACCGATGCCCTCAGCGAGAAGCAATCAGGAAGGTCGACGCAGATTGTATTGGGGAATGGCGCCAAACTGGCTTTCGAAACTGTGGATCATCCGGCTCTCCAGACTCTTGTGCTCCACGGTATAGGCAACCCGTACACTGAGCCGGTCCGGGTGCTTCATCAGGCTGTTGAGAGCATCGGTATGGGCACGCCCGGCCAGATAGGACTGAAACCGTTTGCGCAGCTGGCTGCTCTCTCCCACATAGACGATATGGGAGTACCCATTGGGGTAGCGGATCGGACTATAGAGGCTGATCTCATAAACCCCCTGCCGATTCTCCAAGTGACTCGCCAGTTCTCCGAACCCCAATGGCGATCCAAGCAGGGATTCGGGATACTGTTTCCCAACCGCTCCTTGCGTGCCGGGATCCCCATCCGCTTTCTGCATTCACTGATGTAACGAACCGAGACATCAATGCGAAAACGGAAGCGCAGACTCTCACACAATTCTCGATCCGTGGCCAGCGGACGATAGGCAAGAACAACCTGAATATGTTCACCTATCCACATGATTCTTGAAGGAAAAAGACGCTTCAGAAGCATCCTTCTATTATGCACAATCACATGAGTGTGGTTGATGATCCGACTCAACGTCGAGGGAACCAGTGCAACATCACTCCAGCGCTTGTCATAGGCGGCAATTACCTCCTGTGCCGTCCACGGGGTCAGCTCCAGCGCATCCCGACTCTGCAACCATTCGGCCCGCTTCTCCTCAATCAACTCAAGCAGACGTTGCGTCAGTCGATTGCGGTAACTGATATGCTGCAGGATATAGGGGATCGTCTCTCCCTCCTGCTGTTCCACCATATAAGCAAAGTGGTGACAGGTGATCTGAAAACGGATGCCATCATGAACAGCAAAGACCTTCGGAGTACAACCGCTGCAATCCTGTTCACTCTCTTCACTGCTCAGCGCCTCTTCAATGGTCTTGTGCCAGTTGGAGGTCATTCTCGAGAAGTGTCTTGCCGTGATACCTAAATCCTGCAAACCTGTTTTTTTGCAGGCATTGGGTGCCCGGATCCA
>CAYFOU010000223.1:0-4271 GCA_964344805.1 uncultured Piscirickettsiaceae bacterium
CGCTGTAGGTATCCATAGCCACCGTGCGCACCGTTCGCCATCCCTTTGTAGGGTGGTACACCCGGTTCCCGATCATGTGGTCCTCTGGGAGCAGTGTCGGCCCCCCACTCTCATCGAAATGAGCCAGGATCTTCTTGGGCGGAATGTTCGCCCCCATATTCCGACGCCCTCGGGCAAACCGATCGGCATCTCGTTTATTGAACCTGTGCTGATGTCTCTTCATTTTCTTTCAGTCTCTCCATCCGTTTTGTTCTGTCAGCCAGCACCTTCTTTTTGATCTCGGGATCGGGCTGCGGGAGGGCAAGACCACCCTCAGCAGCCATTTGATAAAGCCCCTCGATCAGGAGCGAGTAATTCTCCCGGCCTGACTCTTCACTGCTCCGACTCACCTCACTGGAAAAATCACCAAGCTGAACCACTCTGGTGCCAAGCACCCTCTTTTTGACCAGCTCCTTCACCTCTCCCTCGGTGTACCCGGTCTCATCCGATACCAGAGCGCACATCTTGTGGAACCAGCCGCGCTGCTTCTTCGTTATGCTCTTGGTCTCGTCCTGCACAACAACCTCCATCCCTGCTCCAGGGACAATCTTCGAAACCAGTCGCAACACCCCCGCCTTGTTGGCGTCACTCCTGATCGGGACACGAATTGGCCTTGACTTAGCCAATCGTCAACCACCCGTTTGAATAGCCGATCAACATCAGGATCAGAGCGACCATCGACCATCCGAAAACCCTCATGGGGTCAAGCTTCATAGGGCCTTCGCCCTCACTCTCGTTCTCTGCATCATCAATACCAGTTGGCCAAACACCGCCTATCCGCGACGGCTTGCCGTCATCCAGAAACGCCCGCTGTGCCTCTTCATCCGACAGCGAAACAACAGCCTCTTCAACCTCAACAGCCTCAACCACATCAGGAGCATCAGGCTCCACAGCTACGCCTTGTCGCTGCTTCAGCTCCTCATCAGGCAGCATGTATTTCTTCACCGTCTTGCGGGCGCAACCGGTCTTACGAGAGATCTCAGAAATGCTCTCCCCATTCACCTGCAAAGCCTGAATCCGATGAATCTTTCTCGTTGATATCTTTCCTGCCATCAGCTCTCTCCTAAATATCTGCTTCTACAATCACCACACATCACATCAATCAAATCACTGGCCCACCGCCCACAGGTCTCACACTCCCCCTCAACGAGCCCCTGATCTTTCCTTGAGCTTCCGGCTGTACTCCCGGAGGCGCGCGTTTGCTGCCCTGCGGCCGGCATTCTGCTTTTTCCAGGAACAGGGTTCGGCCAACATCGCGTCCAGCCAAGCATCCCTATACGCCTCCCATACCGATCCGCACTGGATACCTACCCGATGGCGGTTGAGGAAATCCTTGTCCCGCTTCTGGATTTCCATGCCGTCTACACAGATCGTCCCGTAACTCACGCATCATCCAGCCAGCACCTCACGCACCCGGGCAATATGGAGTGCATGATCAACCTCACCACCCTCATCCGGCGCACCTTGATCAGTGAGCAGAGCGGCCACGTTTTCAGCAATAGGCTCATCAGCGGTCGGCAACAAAGCAGTAACTCGTTGCTGAGTCAGCTGCCCCTTGGACTCTGCTGTGCGCAACGCAGCCTCTCTCCCCCGGGGATCTCTTCCCAAAGAGGGCCACCAATTCACCGCGATTCCGGCATCCCTGGACTGCTCAGTAACTCGCTCATAGGCCGACTTGAATGCCATGCGGGCAGCTACCCGGTCACCTTCAGCCAGAATGGGAGCAGCAGCCCCCAGAGCCTCCGCAATCTCATCATTGGTAACCACCGTTGCGTGCTCATCGGCAGACTGCAGGGCAATGGCCCACGCCTCATCCGCTGATGGACGGCCGTCTGCATTGCGCAAGAACTCGATAACATCAGCAGGCCGTGGAGCAAACTTCGATGACTCAGCGTGCGCCCACAGGGCCTGCGCCACCTGGTCCAGCGAGTATGGCCGCAAGGTTTTCCACCAGATCTTTCTCGCATTGCTCGACACCTGCCTGTCATAGACCTCCATAACGGCATCCAGCATTTTCTTGAACTTATCGCTATCTTCAGGAATCACAGACCATCTTCCCCGCTCATCACCCAAGCTGAAAAATCGTCATCCTGATCTGGCTGCTGCTTGCCACCCCCTTTCAACGGGAACAGCCCTTGCCAGCCGTTTCGGATGGTCTTGTCGACAACCGCCTGCTGTACAGCAGCATCCCCTTGCGCAACAAGAAACTTCTGCTGCTTTCGAATGGAATTGGATTTAAGTGGCTTGAATGTGCAAGCAACCCGATGAGCCATGTACTCATCCCATGCCTGCACATTGAGACCAGCAGGGATAAGATCACCCCCCCCCTCTGGTTGGTTAACTACTGGTTGGTTATTATTGGTTGGTTCTATGTCAACCCGTGGTTGACCCCCCGTCAACCGTGGTTGACCCCCCCCGTCAACCCCAGTTAACCCCTCTTCCTCCTCATTACAATCGCCATCTGTTGCCTTCATGCACAACTCAGTGACCTTGCAATAAAGCTTGCTGTTGTCGTCATATATCGTGGAGATCAGACCAAGATCGCGTAGTTTTTGGATACGTCTTGAAATTGCCTGCTTTGAACGGAGCTTCAAGAGTGGCATCTCAGTAACAAGGTTTTTCAGGTTGATCCAGACATGACCATCCTTGAATCTTGAGTGCGGGTGAAGCTGGAACTTCTTGATGAAATCAATAATTGCCCAGTCAGTCAGATCAGTGGCATCAATAAGGCCAGCATCCACTGCCGCCTTCTGATTAATCAGGACGGTATTCTTCATGAGGCAGCCACCGCACACTCATCGGCGGATTGACTAACCAACCGATACTCCGCCACATGGCAATCTTCGCCATAGCGGTTTGTTACCGTGATCATTTTCTTGGCAATCAAATAGCCTGCAGCTTTGAGATCAAGAATCCTGGCTGCCAAGCGCATAATGCCATATTCCAGCATTGCCTCTGCTGGTGTAATTGAGCCATAGTCTCTCAAGTGGCGAAGTATCCGCTCACACTGAGTCATGCCAACATCCAAATCAAAATGCCTGCCAGCCCGATAACCGACCACAGCGCAATCCACTTTGCTTGCTCGGGAGTTACCGAGGAGAAATCACCCTCCCAATGGGCATTTGGGCGCCTCCTCATTGCGCGGCCTCTTCTGCAGGCGTATCCTGAGAAAAAACCTCCCAAGGGAAAGATGGCAGCAGTTCTTCTTTTCTCACAAGCCCTCCGGTCTTACGGTCAACCTTTGCTGCATTAGCAGGTGAGATGCCGGTACCAGGCTTACTGTGCAGCCACTTCGATACAGCAGGCTGGCTTACGCCAATCTGCACAGCCATTTTCTCTTCGCCACCGAAATGCTCGATAGCCTTCTTGATCAGCGGATTTACCTCCCCCTCTTCAGAAGGCGCAACCTGCTCATCATCTTCAATTTTTTCTTCTTCCCGATTCATTGGCTGGAAAGAATATTACCTAGGGAATATTCAGTCAATAACCGTGATTATTTTTTTTTGCCTCCTCGATATTTGACTTTTCATAACCAAGCTCATATAATCGAAGCCATGAACAAACCAGCCCAGCCCACAGAGAGGTCCCTAGCTATTGCTGAGAATCTGAGGAATCGCAGAAAAGAGCTAGGTCTTAAACAGAAAACACTGGCTCAACGAGCATGCGTATCACAAGCGATCATCAGCAAACTGGAAAACGCGAAACCAGATGAAAGCAAGAAGCTTCCGCAGATTGCTGCAGCTCTTGGCTGGACCGTAGAACAACTCACTGGTGACCCAGAAGAGACAACGCAACCCGTCCCTGCCAACTCTACGAAGATCTCTGTGTTCAACACAGGCGACCTGACACTAAAGGATCAGCCCGGAGCCATCCATTCATTAGAGGCAACCGATGGATGGATCACCATGAACATCCGCCGCCCTGTCGCAGCCAGCAACCTCGCTATCATCACAGGATTTGGTGATGCGATGACCGGCATATTCAATCCTGGAGACCCCCTTCTTATCGATACCAGTGATGTCGAATTGAATCACGGCGGCATTTACTTTTTCAGAGTTGGCAATGAGTGCTTTATCAGACGCCTGCAACGCAATCCAGATGAGGGAATCAAAGTGCTCTCTGAGAACAAGGCATACGCTACGCCGGTTTTTTTGTGCCTGAAATTGTTACCCATTCATAACAATTATTACCAATAAATAACTTCAATAATATTTTTAGAGAAAAATATAATC
>CAYFOU010000224.1:0-4253 GCA_964344805.1 uncultured Piscirickettsiaceae bacterium
ATACTGATTTTCATCTTCGGGGGTGGCCTATAGTCTCAGGCCATGTGGATTTTGTAAAGAATGTACACCCCAAGGGGGATACGGTAGCACTGCTTATACTGATGATCCTGCTGCTGGTGCTCTATCAGTTCTCTCAGCGCAATGTGGAGTTGAAGCAGGATGTGGTGATACAAGGAGAGCAGGCCTACCTCCATACCAAGCGCAACTATTTCGTTAATGAGATTGAGCGCCTGATCAAGCATATTGATGGCACCGTTCGGGAGCCGGTCTTCAGAGAGGCGATCAAGCTGCCGGATGAGTCTCGTTTGAAGGGGGTGGAGGATACCTTTGTCACCCTGCTGCTGCGCAATCCCAACTATCGCCAGGCGCGCTGGATCGACAGTGAGGGTAAGGAGCGGATTCGTGTACAGCAGTACAACAGTGAGGTGCTTCCGGCTCGCAAGGAGCAGTTGAGCAACAAAAAGGATCGTTACTATACCCAGGCCGCACTGAAGCTGGCGCCGGGAGAGTTCTATATCTCCCCTATCGATCTCAATATCGAGGGAGGTGAGGTGGTTGAGCCCTACCAGCCGATGATCCGCATTGCTCGTCGCCTGCCCCCGAGTGCAGAGGGGGCAGACAACGGCTTTGTCATCATCAATGTAGACAGCAATGATTTTATCAACCAGCTCCATGCTGAAGGGGAGCGGGGAGGAGGGAATGGTCATGTGATCTGGCTGCTCAATAGTCGGGGAGAGTGGCTGATCGGGCCGGAACATGAGATGGGATGGCGTTTCATGTTTGGGGAGCAGCTCACACTGGAGCAGCATCTGCCGGGGGTGTTCGGCAAGCTCTCTGGTCAGGATATCGCCTCGGAACAGTGCCATCTGGAGGGGCTGGTCAGCTCGGTGGAGATTGATCTTGCCTCCCAGTTGAATGTCAGTGTGCGAGCGGATGAGCGCTGGTATGTGATGAAACGGATGGTCCCCGAGGAGTTCCAGCAGATTGCGCGTGAGGCCAATCAGCAGTTTATGGTGCTGATGCTGCTGGTTCTGCTGGGTTACGGGTTTGGTTACACCTCGGTGCTGTATGGGCGCGAGCAGAAGCACAGTGTGCTGGAGAGTGAGATTGAACGGCGGCTGGCGGCAGAATCGGAGCAGCAGCTCCGGCACAAGGTGGAGGAGCGTACTCGGGCGATCAAGCGCTTGAACGAGACGCTGGAGCAGCGGGTGGAGGCCCGCACCACGGAGCTGCGCGAACAGCAGGTAGAGCTGGAGCGTATGCGGCTGGCGATGGATGAGCACTCCATTGTCAGCGTGGCGGATGTGGAGGGCAATATCACCTATGCCAATGATAAATTCTGTGAGATCAGCGGCTACACTCGGGGTGAGCTGTTGGGGAAGAACCACCGCATTCTGAAGTCGGGCGAACACTCGGAAGCCTTCTACCAGCAGCTGTGGGAGACCATCAATAATGGGCAGGTGTGGCATGGAGAGCTCAAGAATAAAACCAAGCAGGGGGGGTACTACTGGGTGCGTGCCACCATTGTCCCCTTCATGGATACCGAGGGTAAGCCGATCAAGTATGTATCGATTCGTACCGATCTGACCAAAATCAAGCAGGCTCAGGAGGCGCTGTTGGCGGCCAAGGAGGAGGCGGAGCAGGCGGTGGAGACAAGGAGTGAGTTCTTTGCGGCGATGAGCCATGAGCTGAGAACACCACTGACCAGCGTAATCGGCAACAGCGAGATTCTGTCGGGGCTGTTGACAACCGAACAGCAGCGGGAGGTGAACCGTTGCGTTGAGGTGGCGGGGAGAAGTCAGCTGGCGCTGGTGAATGACATTCTCGATATGTCGAAGATTCAGTCGGGCAAGTTCACCATTGAGGAGGCACCCTACGATTTCAATCTCTTCATTGAGGATCTGCAGCAGATCTTCTCCGTACGCATGCGGGATGCAGGGCTCGCCTTTGAGGTGAATCAGCGGGTGAAACCAGCCTGTCAGTTGTTGGGAGACAGTCAGCGTATCGGGCAGGTGCTGATCAACCTGCTGGGTAATGCCGTCAAGTTTACCGAAAAGGGCGGGGTGACGCTGCAGACCGATCAACAGGATGGCTGGCTCCGCCTGATGGTGAAGGATAGTGGTATCGGCATCTCGGCAGCGGTGCAGAAACGGCTGTTTGAGCGTTTTGAACAGGGGGATGAGACCATCTCTCGCCGCTATGGTGGTACCGGACTGGGGCTCTATATCAGTTACCATCTGGTTGAGCTGATGGGAGGCTCCATCGCTGTAGAGAGTGAAGAGGGGCGAGGGAGCACCTTTACCGTAAGGCTTCCCTACAGAGAGAGCAGTCTGCCGGTCATTGAGCAGCAGGAGCGAGTGTTGGGTGGAAAGCTGCTGGATCGTTTCAGTGGGTCGGTACTGGTTGCGGAAGATACCCCGGAACTGCAGTTGCTGGAGCGGCGCCTGCTGGAGATGCAGGGGGTGGATGTCACCATTGCGGAAGATGGTGAAGCGGCAATCCGGGAAGTGAACAGGCAGCGCTTCGACCTGATCCTGATGGATATGCGTATGCCACGGATGGGGGGGATTGAGGCGACCAGTAAATTGAGAGAGCAGGGGTGTGAAATCCCGATTGTTGCGCTGACCGCCAATGCGATGCAGCAGCACAAGGAGGCCTGCATGGCTGCCGGATATAGTGACTTTCTCTCCAAGCCGATCGACAAATTGAAGCTGAACCAGCTGTTGCACCGCTATCTCTCCTGTTCAGTGGAGGAGAAAGAGACGCTGCTGACCTCGGGCCCATCCCCCCTGTTGCAGGGGGAAGATGAGACCAGTGTGCGGATGAGGGAACAGTTCACCATCAGTATGGGGAAGTACAAAACGGAGTTGATTGAGGCACTGTCGAAGAAGAACTGGGATCAGATTGGTCAGATTGCCCATGTGATCAAGGGGTGTGGTGCCACCTATGGCTATCCTCAGTTGACGGAGCTGGGGGCCGAGATCGGTGAAGAGATAGAGCTTGGGGAGAGTGCGCAACTGCCTGCACTGAGTGGTCGCCTGATCAAGATGATTTCAGAGGTACATGAGCAGCTTCAGTTGTAACCGGATTGAGTTTGCTGGAAGAGAAACAGAGGGAGTCGTTGTATGGAGTGTGTGAAGAGCCAATGAGTACAACCAAAAAGAGGGAGAGTGCTCCCATGTGGAGGGTGCTGTCGATTGATGATGAGCCGAGTCTGCATGAGACCTACGCCGCCATTCTGGGGGGTATTGAGGATCCGGTAGCTCTTCTGGAGCAGGATGTGCTGGGGGAGAGTCTGGTTGAATCTCTGGAGCCGACGCGCTTTCGGCTGGATAACGCCCATAGTGGAAAGGAGGGGTATGACAAGGTGGTCACTGCGCTGGATCAGAGGGATCCCTATGCGGTCATTCTGCTCGATATGCGCATGCCGCCCGGTTGGGACGGGGTGAAGACGGCAGAGCGGATCCGTGCCGTGGATGAGGAGGTGCGTATCATTCTGGTGACCGCCTATATGGACTATACGCTGGCGGAGATCCGTGACCGGATCGGCTTCAATTTTGAATTTCTGCGCAAGCCGGCAGATCACAATGAGCTTTATCAACTGGTGCTCTCGCAGGCCCATAACTGGAGTCGAACCCGCTCTTTTGGCGGACTGCAGCAGATGCCGGATGGCACCGTAAGAGAGCTGAAGCAGACCAAGGCGGATCTGGCCCGGCTCAACTATGCGCTGGATCAGCATGCGATTGTCAGCATTACCGATACCGAAGGCTTTATCACCCACGTCAACGACAAGTTCTGTGAAATCAGTGGCTACTCCCGTGAGGAGCTGATTGGGCAGCACCACAGAATCGTGAAGTCGGATCAGCATCCGCCCGCCTACTACCAGAATATGTGGGAGACGATTGAGAAAGGGGAGATCTGGAAGGGAGATCTCTGTAACTGGAAGAAAGAGAGTAAAGAGTGCTATTGGGTGCGAGGTACCATCGTTCCGTTTATGGATCTGGAGGGGCGTCCGGTTCGCTATGTCGCAATCCGCACCGATATCACCGAGGATAAACTGAATCAGCAGGCGCTGGCGGCAGCGGTTGAAGAGGTGGAGGTGGCCAACCATGCAAAAGATGACTTTCTCGCCTCGATGAGTCATGAGCTGAGAACGCCGCTGACCGCAATTATCGCCAATTGTGAATTTCTGGCAGAGATGGAGAGTGATGCGAAGAAGCAGGCGTTGATCAGCGCGATCGAGTCGGCGGGAG
>CAYFOU010000225.1:0-4233 GCA_964344805.1 uncultured Piscirickettsiaceae bacterium
ACCGCCTCCATGAACTCCTTGGTCACCAGCAGCGAGAGGTTGAACTGGCGCAGCACGCCATCCTCACGCTTGGCACGGATGAAGTCCATCACATCGGGGTGGCCGACATCGAAGGTGGCCATCTGCGCACCACGACGTCCACCGGCCGAGGAGACGGTGAAACACATCTTGTCGTAGATATCCATAAAGGAGAGCGGCCCGGAGGTGTAGGCACCGGCACCGGCAACAAAGGCCCCCTTCGGACGCAGGGTGGAGAACTCATAACCGATGCCACAACCGGCACGCAGGGTCAGCCCCGCCTCATGCACCTTCTCCAGAATGCCATTCATCGAATCCTCGATGGTGCCCGATACGGTGCAGTTGATGGTGGAGGTGGCTGGCTTGTGCGCCTGTGCCCCGGCATTGGAGGTGATGCGTCCGGCCGGAATCGCACCGTGCTGCAGCGCCCAGAGAAACTCCCCATACCACTTCTCTTTCTGCTCCGCACTCTCCTCCACATCGGCCAGCGCACGCGCTACGCGACTGTAGGTATCCTCAATGGTCTCATCAACAATCTCCCCCTCCTTGCTCTTGAGACGATATTTTTTGTCCCAGATATCCAGCGAAGCGGGCTGAAATGGTACAGCGGCCTGTGGGCGTGCCACGAGTGGCACGGAACGAAGCTGAGCGGTTTTGGACATCCTCCCTCCTTAATCATTATTTTGTAACAAACGTAAAAAGCCCACGCCCCATATTTCAGGGGACACACAAGATGTAGTGTTGGATCGGCGGAAGAATAGCAGCAATTGCGGCGTAGTCAATCCCCTAACTTTATATATAACTACTTTATTAAGCTCATGTTTATAAAGCAATTTCACCATTCACTGCTAATTAATAATGCTTCAATTTCAGGCAGATATGAATCTGTAAATTTTTTACCACCCACCACAAGATATTGTGTTGAACCACAGATTACCCACACCCTTATCCACACCCGAAAAACCCTGATAAACCTAAGGAAAACCTCACTATTTCGGGGCATATACCCACAGAAAAAAGCATTGAATTTTCCGCTATCAATGGCATTCTCCCTCACCATGGAATATCACGACTACTATAAAACCCTGGGGGTGGCTCGCGACGCCTCTCAAGATGAGATCAAAAAGCAGTACCGCCGCCTGGCCCGCAAATATCATCCAGATGTCAGCAAGGAGGCCAATGCCGAGCAGAAGTTCAAGGAGATTGCCGAGGCCTACGAGGTATTGAAGGATCCGGAGAAACGAAGCTCCTATGATCAACTCGGCTCCAACTGGAAGGCGGGGCAGGAGTTCCGCCCCCCACCCGGCTGGGAGCAGGCCTTTGGCGGTGGCGGTGCCCACTTTGGTGGCGGCATGGGAGGCGGTGGCTTCAGCGACTTCTTTGAGTCGGTCTTTGGTGGGGGCATGGGGGCCGGGATGGGCGGAGCCGGTTTCTCCGGTGGGCCACAGCAGCCCTCCAGCCAGACCCTGCGCATCACCATCCGCCTGCAGGAGTCCTACGAGGGAGGGCGACGCAAGGTAATGATCCCGGAATTTGGGCCCAACGGTCAGGAGACAGGACAGCACAAGAAGCTGGAGATCCGTATCCCCAAAGGGATTCAGGAGGGCAAGAAGATCCGCCTCGCAGGCCAGGGACCCAGCGCCATGCCGGGTGGAGCACGCGGTGATCTGCTGCTGGAGATCCACTTCGAGACTGACTCCCTCTTCACCCTGGAGGGGCAGAACATCCTGCTGACACTGCCAATCACCCCGTGGGAGGCGGCACTCGGCGGCAAGGTAACGGTACCGACACTGGGGGGCAATGTGGAGCTGAAGATCGCTGCGGGGGCACAGAGCGGACAGAAGATGCGCCTCAAGGGACGCGGGCTGCCGGGCAAACCATCTGGAGATCAGATGGTGACCCTGCAGATCCAGACTCCACCTGCCGACACCCCAATACTGGAGCAGCTCTACCGCTCACTGGAGACAGAGAGCACCTTCAATCCCCGCAGCCATTTCCCGCGCTGATCCGGTACTATAGCCCGCTGCAACCATTCGAAGACTCCACCACAAATGCTGAAGACCCGGCACCCGATCACCGCCCTGCTGCTCTGCGCAGCCACCCTGCTGAGCCTGCCACTGGAGGCAAGAATCACACCGTTTGCACTCAACCAGCGCGATGGTGTACCGACGCTGGCCCCGATGCTGGAGCAGGTGATCCCCGCCGTGGTCTCAATCTCTGCCACGCTGGATCCCTCCAGCCCCACACCAAACTCACCTATTCGCAACGAACAGAACCTCACCCCACCCCTGCAACGCAACCAGTCCGGTCTCGGCTCCGGTGTAATTATCGACCACCTCCACGGGGCAATCATCACCAACTACCACCTGATCGAGGGTGCCAGGAGTATCGAAGTAAAGCTGGAGGATGGGCGCCGCTTTGATGCACTGCCGATCGGTCACGACCGCGCCACCGATATCGCCCTGCTGCAGATCAACGCCTCCAACCTGCGCGAACTGCCATTGGGAAACTCCGATGCGTTGCGCGTCGGTGACTTCGTGGTTGCCGTCGGCAATCCATTCGGGCTCGGCAATACCGCAACCTCCGGCATTGTCAGCGCACTGGGGCGCTCCAATCTCGGGTTGGAGCGCTACGAGGCCTTTATCCAGACTGATGCCTCGATCAACGTCGGCAACTCCGGCGGGGCGCTGGTCAACCTCAAGGGGGAGCTGGTCGGCATCAACACCGCCATCCTCGCCCCCAACGGTGGCAGCATCGGCATCGGCTTCGCCATTCCGATCAATGTGGTGCGCGAAATCAGCAATCAGCTACTGCGCCATGGCAAGGTGCAACGCGGCCAGCTCGGCATCCTTGCCAAACCGCTGAGCGCCAATATGACACGCAGCCTGCGCCTCTCGCCGGAACAGGGGGTCATGGTCAGCGAGGTGATTCCCGGCTCCCCGGCCGCCCGCGCCCGCATTCTGCCGGGGGACGTGGTGGTCTCGATCGAGGGGCACACCATCAACAGCCCAGGACAGCTCTATAACGTGGTAGGGCTGTTCCCGATCGGCCAGAAGATCAAGGTGGTGCTGATACGCAATGGGCGCCGTCACCATCTCTATGCCACCATCCAGCCCACCGTGGAGCAGACGCTGGACGGCGCCACACTGAGCCCCAACCTGAAAGGGGTCACCCTCTCCCGGCTCACCATGCAACAACGCAGCCAGTACCGCTCGGGCGGTGTATCAGTGGTCTCGGTCAACCCACAGCAGGAGGGGTATCGTCTGGGGCTACGCCCGGGGGATGTAATCTTCTCCCTCAACCGCCAACCGGTCACCAGCCTCAGCGAGATGGAACAGGCTGCCACCCTCTCCGACAAGATGGTGATCATCCGCCTCTACCGTGGCGAGAAGATTCTGGAGATGATTATGCGCTGACCGCTCCGTAAGGCGAGTTACGCTCACGGTCATGGCGCACCATGCGGTAATCGACAAAATCGGCCTCATCCCGACAGTGGAGAAAGGGGTTCCCGGCCCGCTCCTCGGCCAGCGTTGAACGGGGCTGGGTCGAGTAGTTGTGCCCCGGATAGACCCGGGTCTCGGCGGGAAACTGCTCCAGCAACCGATGCAGGGAGCGGTACATCGCCAGCGGATCCCCCCCTTCCAGATCACAGCGACCACAGCCAAAGACAAACAAGGTATCCCCGGTGATCAAGTGATGATCAACGTGGTAGCAAGTGCTACCTGGGGTGTGCCCCGGTGTCGCCAACGCCTCCACCACGCTCTCTCCCAAAGAAATCTGGAATGGGGCCTCGAACAGATCCCACCCCTTCTGTTGCAGACCGAAATGCTGCGCATCCTGCCGGCTGAGATAGACCGTTGCCCCGGTTGCCCGCTGCAGCACCTCCACCCCGTTGATATGGTCATGGTGACCGTGGGTCAACAGAATGGTGGTGATCTCCACCCCCTCTCTTTTGGCAAAATCAAGAATGGCCTCCACCTCCCAGGCGGGATCGACCACCGCTGCCGCAGCACTCGCACGATCGACGATCAGATGGATAAAGTTCTCCATCGGCCCCAGCTCCAGCGTATGAATTTCTACCATGACAATATCTTGCTCCGGTTATAATTACTTAGGAACCTCTGAATAAGTCTGGGTAATTTGGATCGCGTCCATAGTACCCAAGATCAAGGCGAAGATCGCAGCTAATAGCCAGCTATTAGCAAGATTTTCAAC
>CAYFOU010000226.1:0-4213 GCA_964344805.1 uncultured Piscirickettsiaceae bacterium
ACTCATCGCACGTTGTGCGTTTAGCGAACCGATATTGGTATTGATTACTTGCATCGCTGTCTCTCCTGGCTGTTATCAGCCTTATTACGAACCACTCTCCGGTGGCTTTTATCGTGATGTCTGCTTATGCAGTTACATCTGGTTTGTTCACCCAAATTAGCGACGTCCGTGGAAAAAACTTTACAAATTTTTTATTTTTTTCTTACTACCATACGATCTGCGATCACCAAATAGTCATGGTATAGATATTGCCTTGCCTTATCGTTAATCAATATAGGCACCAACGGACAACTCGGCTGTCAATAGAACGACATACCGATATACTTCACTGAATATCTACAAGGCACCTTACAATAAAAACGACAGACAGAGAAAAGATGCATACCTTTATCAACAACTCATTTGGAGACCGTTATCTCCACGAGGTGAATGGCAACAGCTTCAACAAGTATGGCGCCAGCAACACCATCACCAACCGGTTTGGGCCGCAGTTTCTGAAAGAGGAGTTCATCTATATTGTCATCGGCACCGACTCCGGGCTGATACCAAAATATCTGATTGAACAGGGTATCCCCACCGGCACCGAATATATCTTCATCGAGTCTGACGAACTTTACCCCACCATTCAGAGTGTATTCCCGGCACATGCCCAACTGCATCTCTGCAGCAGTACCAATTGGCAGGCACTCGCTGATGAACTGAATCTACCTCTCTATATTCAGGCCAACTGCGCCCACCAGGTCGACTCCTTTGGCGTTACCACGGGTCATCATGCCCCCTATGCGGAACTGACCGCAACAGCCAAGAAAGAGTTCAATGCCATTGTCACTTCGGCACTGAAGAATGCGGAACTGTTCGATTTCTTCAAGATGGGGCTGCTCAATCTGGCGGATGACCAGCACAGTATCTCTACCCTGATCAAGGAGCATGGTGATGACACCGCCGTCATACTCGGTGCAGGCCCCTCACTGGACCAGCATGTGGAGTGGATCCGGGAGCATCAGCAACAGCTTCATATCTTTGCCGTCTCCAGAATCTCCAACAAGCTGAAGAGTGAAGGCATCACACCCGACTATATCGTCACGGTGGATTCACAGGACTTCAGTTACGAGGCCGGCAAGGCCGCCTTCCAGTTTGAGAAGCACGCTACCCTGGTCCACTCCTTCCACGCCAATTCACAGCTGGTGGGTCAATGGATGGGTAACAAGGTCTTTACTGGTGACCGCTTCCCCTGGAGCACCCCCAACAACAGGGATTGTGTTGCACAAAACGGCACCACGGTGACCAATGTGGCCTACGATGCCGCCGTCACCATGGGGTTTGGCAAGATTCTGCTGGCAGGCGTCGACTTCTGTCATGACACCGATGGCTTTACCCATGCCAAGGGGACCGGCAGTGAGTCCGCCTGCGCCCCTGCCCTCGACCACCGTCAGAGCATGTTTGTCACCAATAACCGGGGAGAGCAGGCAGAGACCACCCCAGAATTCAAGAATGCCGGTGCAGATTTCTCCACCCATGCAGAATCAGCCACTGAAAAAGGCATCACCACCATCAACCTCTCCAGTGGGGCGATGAAGATGGACCATGTACACCATCAAGCACATGATCAGATCTCACTGCCAACCGCAGAGAAGGTGTTGACCATCAACTCCAACCAGTCTACCGCCGAGTTCTACAAGCGTTGCCTGAAGGAGCTCAACAAGGCCCGTAGCGAGCTGAAGAGACTCTCTACCCAGGCCAAGGAGGCGATTCAGAAGAATCACACCCTGTTTGACCAATATGGACAGAAGAACCCGAAGATCGACAAACAGCTCAACAAGCTGGACAAGAAACTGGCTGACAACAAAAACCCGTTCATCCCCCTGATCAAGATGATCGGTCTGCGAGACAGCCTGAAATTCCTCCGCGCCACCCGCAAGAAAGATCACAGCTGGACCCAGGAGGAGCTTACCGAGAGCAACATCGCCTACCTGAAGACCTTTCAGAAGAATACAGGACGGCTGATCAAAGTAATCGAGAGCAGTATCGGGCGCATCAAATCACGAGAGATGGAACTCTCTCTCTCTGCAGAGAGGGTTCCCCTGTTGTTGAAACAGTGGATCGAAGACAAGCATCCACGCAGGGTCGCTCTGCTGGAAGAGGGTGGATGGATCGCTGCCCCCTCGGATGAGATCCAGCAGCAGCTACAGGCGCTGAAGGCAGTGGAAGAGAAGATCAATGAGATCACTTACGATGTGGCCGCTACCCATGAGACCAAAGTCAAAGATTCATTTTTCTCCATCACCAATCTCACTGGAAAAAATGATCTGGATGGATTGCAGTTCCTCTACAAGAAGCTCTCTCACCAGCCAGATACCGAGAGCAAGTTCCGTTACCTCTCCCTCTGTGGCGGAATGCTCGCCTATCTGAAGAAGGAGAAACAGGAGGCCTTCAACACCCTTGCCGACCTGCTTGGGAAGAGCGACCAGTTTGATGAGAACGAACTGGAGTACATTCTGGCCAAGGTGAGCATGATTGCACTGGAACTGAAAGACTATGCCAATGCAAAAGTCGCATTGGAGACCCTGAGTCAGACCTTCTCCCCGTTCTATATCCCGAAGTATGCCGAACTGCTCTACCTGACTGGAGAGGTCGAGAAGGCGCTGAATACCTACGAACAGTACATCAGTCAGTATCCAGATGATCTCGACACCGTATTCAGTCTGGCAGAGCTACAGCGCAAGGAGGGGGTAGATGAGGCAGCACTGGCACTCTATCAGTTCATCCTCAGCAGAAAGCCCGACTATGCCCCCGCCGTACACCGTATTGCAGAACTACAGGGCCAGTAGCCAAGCCGCACCATGGAAAAGAAGAACATCATCATCATTGATTATGTGCTGTTCACCGATGATATCTCCTTCTGTCTGGAGTCTGCCGGATACCGGCTGACCCATATCCACCCACAGGAGCTGTCGATCGAAAAGCTGAAACAGCTCTGTGTGGAGTTGAATCCCGCCTTTATCTTTACCATCAACTTCACCCCGGAGATCGCGCTGATCGCCTCAATGGCGGAGAGCCTCTATATCAGCTGGACCATCGATCCGATTCCCGAGAAGCGGTTTGAACTCTATCCAGGCACCCGTATCGATGACTGCATTCTATTTTCACACCAGCAGGCGCTGGTCGACAAATTCAGTAGCAAGGGGTTTGGCAACAGCCACTTCCTCCCGGTAGCCACACCGGAGAATCGCAGGAGGCCAATCCGTGAAGAGGAGAAGCTGGCCCCCTATCGTTGCGGTAGCAGCTTTGTCGGGCAGTCTCAGTTGGAGGAGTATCTGAGCGCACTGGAATTTCTGGTTGCACAGGGGATGGGTATGGAACAGCTGAAACAGACCGAACAGTGGATGCAGCAGCAGTTCCCTACCTTTGATGATTTCCGCTTCCACGGTTTTGAACAGATTGAGCAGCTTCCCGAGTGGATGGTCGCAGCCCTACCCAACCTCTCCTCTGAAGAGACGCTATTGGGCGTGATCAACGGCTGGGCCTCCTATATCCTGCGTACTACCCGTGCAGCCCTGCTCACCCCGAGTGGAATGATCACCTATGGAGATCAGGGGTGGGAGAACCATCCCGTAGACTACAAGGGATTTGCCAACCATGGAGAGGAGCTGACCTGTATCTACAACGCCAGCACCGTCAATGTCGACTTCCCCCGCATCTATCAGCGCGACATCATCACCATGCGGGTATTTGATGTGATGGCATCCGGTGGTCTGGTGGTTACGGAGTCGACCGAAGGGATCGAATCCCTGTTTAAGTCCGGCAGACATATCCTCACCTATCGCAACAGCAGTGAACTGCAACAGATCGTTGAGCACTACAGTGAACACCCTGAAGAGGCAGAGACCATCCGTGCTGCAGGTCAACGTGAGGTGATGGAGAGACATCTGATGCGCTACCGGGTGGATGAGATTCTGCACCACTACCAACGGCACATCTCATCTTCCTGATGCCATGAGAACCCTGTTTGTAAAGCCGCCTGATCGCTTTTTGGAAAACGAGTTCGTCTATCAACAGTTAGGCCCCCACTACCTGCAATCGTTTCTACAGGAACATGATTATCCGTCGGACTTACTGGTACTGCATGCCGGGACACAGCCAGAACCCACTTCCATCGACTCCGAACCCCTGCATGGCATTCTGGTTCAGGGGGAGAGCATTACCTTCTCCGGCC
>CAYFOU010000227.1:0-4210 GCA_964344805.1 uncultured Piscirickettsiaceae bacterium
TTGAATCTTAAGCGGGGCGCGCGTGAGAATGGCTATTTTCGGTCAGGCACTATTTTTGATCCTCTCTATTATCTTTGCTCTTTGATATCTTTATGAAAATGGCCCAGACAGTAGGTCACCTCCGCCCCCAATAGCACCACCAACCAGGCGATATAGACCCAGACAAAGAGGATTGGAACCGCTGCCAGTGCACCATAAAGTGCCTCATAGGAGGAAAATCCGGTGATGTAGAGCACAAAGATCTTCTTGCTCATCTCGAATAGCAGCGAGGCCACCAGTGCCCCGGTGATGGCGTGGAGAAAGCGGACCGGCTTGCCGGGCACCAAGGTGTAGAGCAGGAAGAAGGCGAGAATCGAGGTGATATAGGGGAGTAGTTTCAGCAGCAGGCTCTCGATCCCCAACCCCGCCAGCAGGCTGTTCTCGGCAGCGGTCATCAGAAAGGAGCTGACCACCAGCCCGGCACCGACCAGCAGTGGTCCAAGGGTCAGGATTGACCAGTAGAGCATAAAGGCGGTGGTGAGTCTGCGACGGTGTAGATTGCCCCAGATATCATCAATCGCCTTGTCCACCGCTGCCATCAACAGCATCGCTACGACCACCAGAAAGAGTACACCAAGGGCGGTCATCTGTTTGGTGTTGTGGACAAAATCCTCCAGTGCGGTCTGGATCTGCTCTCCGGCAGCGGGTACGAAGTTCTCAAAGATAAACCCCTCGATTCTGCCGGAGATCTGTTCGAAGGCGGGAAATGCAGAGAAGATCGCCACCATCACCCCCAGCAGCGGGACCAGGGATAGCAGGGTGGTGTAGGAGAGGGAGCCTGCGTTGAGCAGCAGCCGATCATGGATCAGCTTGTAGTGGAAATAGCGCAGAAAAGTGATGCCGCTGTTGATCCAGCGGCTGGACTGGGAGGTCATGGACAGGAAACTGGGCTGGTCAGGTTGTTGTTCTGATCCATCAGATAGATCTGCCCACTCACCGGATCATGGGCACAGGCGCTGTAGCCGGTTGTGGTGGTCGCCGCAGCAGGGGTGGAGTTGAGGGTGAAGTTGAACGGGCTCTCGCTGCGGATGGTGGTTGCCCCGGAGAAGAGCCCATTATTGATTGCAGTGGTGCAGTCACTCTGTGCACAGGCGGCACCACCGGGGGTGGGCCAGTAGCTGCCGGTATCGGCACGGTAGTCGAGCTGCATCAGGTAGATCGAGCGCAGTGCATTCTGTGCATCGATATTCTCGGTATTTACGATATAGTTCTGGTAACCGATGATGCCGATGGCGGAGAGTATGCCGACCAATGCAATGGAGATCAGCAGCTCAACCAGGGTAAATCCTTTCGCACTCATCACCTGATTGTACAAATTAAAGTGGAAAAGCGTATGGAAATTCACCAGAGGATTGCACACTACACCAGCCACTATCGGCTCTCGGATATCCATCTGCGCTCCGGGCAGGTGGCCTCGATTCGTGTCGATGGGGAGATCCAATCCTTTGAGGAGGATCTGGTTGCCCCGGAGACTCTGCGTGAATTTATCGATTTTCATCTGGCCGAATCGGATCTGACGGAGAGCTTCCAGCAGGAGAAGGATGCCGATCTGGCGATTGAGGTGGATGGGGTGCGCTACCGAGCCAACTTCTACATGACTGCGAATGGCGAGGCGGTGGTGCTGCGCAAGATCGAGTCCGAGATCCCCTCAATGGAGAAGCTGGGGCTACCCCCGGTAGTCAACCAGGTGGCCCAGGAGAAGAATGGACTGGTTCTGGTTACCGGACCCACCGGATCCGGTAAATCGACCTCGCTGGCGGCGATGATCGATCAACTCAATCGTGAACGCCGGGGCAATATCATTACCATCGAGGACCCGATCGAGTTTATCCACCAGAACCAGCAGTGTATCGTCTCCCAGCGTGAACTGGGGCGTGATACTGTCTCCTTTGGACGTGCCCTGCGGGCCTCGTTGCGTGAGGACCCGGATATCATTCTGGTTGGGGAGATGCGTGATCTGGAGACGATCCAGCTGGCACTGACCGCAGCCGAGACCGGCCATCTGGTATTTGGTACCCTGCATACCAATGGCGCACCGAGCACCATCAACCGTATCATCGATGTCTTTCCCCCCTCGCAGCAGGATCAGGTGCGCGCCCAACTGGCACAGACCCTGCGCATGGTGATGACCCAGCGCCTCCACCGGCGACGGGATGGAGAAGGGCGAGTCGCCTCCTTCGAGATCATGACCGCCAACAATGCGGTGAAGAACCTGATTCGTGAGGGGAAGATCCACCAGCTCTACAGTACCATGCAGACCGCACGGGCCGAGGGGATGATGACGATGGAGACCTCCATTCAGGCGCTGGTTGCAGCCGGTACCATTACCCCGGTGGCCGATTTGCCATCGGCAGGAGGTGTCAGTACGTTCTGATACCGTTGAACTGAAGGAGAATAGCATGCAGCAGGATATCGATACCCTATGGATTGTGATGGCGGCGATACTGGTTTTTCTGATGCAGAGCGGCTTCACCTCCTACGAGACCGGGCTGATCCGTGCCAAGAATGCACTCAATGTCGCCTTCAAGAACATCAGTGATTTTGTCATTGCGATCCTTGCCTTCTGGTCGGTCGGTTTTGCCCTGATGTTTGGCTCCTCGGTTGATGGCTGGTTTGGACAGGGAGCGCTGATGTTGCAGGATATCCACTCACCCCGTGAATATGCCTTCTTTATCTTTCAACTGATGTTTGCTGGCACCGCAGCCACCATTGTCTCTGGTGCGGTGGCGGAGCGAATGAAGTTCAAGGGCTATCTGATCACCTCATTGATGATCACTGCGCTGATCTATCCGGTATCGGGCCACTGGGTCTGGGGCGGTGCCCTCCATCCCGATCAGATGGGGTGGCTGGAACAGCTTGGGTTTATCGATTTTGCCGGTTCTACCGTGGTCCATTCGGTAGGGGGTTGGCTGGGGCTGGTGGGTGCATGGGTACTGGGGCCACGGATCGGTCGCTTTGATTCACAGGGGCATCCCCAGCGCATTCCTCCACACAATCTGGCGACCAGCACACTGGGGGTCTTTGTGCTCTGGTTTGGCTGGTTTGGATTCAATGGGGGAAGTACGATGATGGTGGGGGGCGAGATTGCCGGCATCATGCTCAACACCCTGCTCTCACCGGCCGCCTCTGCAGCGACCTGTATGGTGATCTCGGTTGTGCTCAATCGGGGGCAACAGATCGAGATCGACAAGATTCTCAACGGGGTGATTGCTGGTCTGGTGGGAATTACCGCTGGCTGTGCCATTGTCGAACCAATAGGCGCTGTGCTGATTGGGATCTCATCGGCACTGGTGCTCTATGTGGCGGAGTGGGTGCTGCTCTACAGGATGCGTATCGATGACCCTGTCAGTGCGATTGCTGCACATGGGGTGGTTGGTAGCTGGGGGACCCTTGCCGTTGCTGTGGTTGCCCCGACTGAGCTGCTGCCACTACAGGATAGTGTTGCCCAGTTTCAGGTACAGCTGGTGGGTGTGGGGGCGATTCTGGGATGGACGTTGATGAGTGGTCTGCTGCTGTTTGGTGTGCTGAAAAGATTGGGGGCATTGCGGGTCTCTGAAGAGGAGGAGTTGCAGGGGCTCAATGTGGCGGAGCATGGGGCCACCACCACCTGGCATGAGACCATGCGCTCCATGCATGATATTGTTGAGCGTGGGGATCTCTCGACCAAGGTGGCGGTGGAACCGGGCACCGAAGCGGGGGAGATGGCACGCAGCTTCAATGCACTGTTGAGTCAGGTCAATCAAACCTTTGATGGTATTCATCAGCAGATCCATAAGGCAATGGAGGAGGGGGGAGCCGAGATAACCGATCCATCACAGCAAAAGAGTAATCTGGGGGGAATGCGACGCTGGATGGAGCAGAAGACCTCTGCACTGGTGGAGATGAACCGCTCGTTGAAGAGGGAAGCGCGGCATGACGGGCTGACCGGGTTGCCCAATCGTCAACTGTTGATGGAGCGCATCAAGAGGGGAATCTCTCGTTGTCAGCGTGGGCGGGAGCGGCTGGGAGTGATCTTTATCGATCTCGACAACTTCAAGCGGGTCAATGATGAGCTGGGTCATCAGCAGGGGGATGAATTGCTGCAGGAGGTGGGGCATATTCTGCAACAGAGTATCCGTGATGATGATACGGCGGCCCGCCTTGGTGGGGATGAATTTGTGGTGCTGATGCA
>CAYFOU010000228.1:0-4175 GCA_964344805.1 uncultured Piscirickettsiaceae bacterium
CATTTTACTTGTTGCATGAGAATCGGGTGGGTTAAATCCGACAGACTCCTAGACACCAAAGGGAGACCCCCCAGCTTTGCTGGGGTGGAGATTGGGTCTGAATTGTTTCATTTTAGTGGCATAGACCCTGACACAAAATTGACCTGATTTTTTTGTTCGTACCCCTGACAGCTCCATGCTGTTGACATGTGGCTATAAGGTTGTAGAATGCGCCTCCTACACGACAGGCGCGTAACTCAGTTGGTTAGAGTGTCACCTTGACATGGTGATCTCCTAGCTTTATCGTCATATGTAAATAGATGATATATAAATGATTGTAGCGTTTGGTGTCGTGTGAAGACGTAATAAGCCGCCCGCAAATGAGCGCAAAGAGTGGTTTTAATTTCGGTAAAATTTACTGAAAACAGTCAGTGTCACCCTGATTCATAGAAATCATCTCTTTGGCAGCTACTCGATTGAAAGATCATTTCTGACAAACCAAGTGTTTTGACACAACTCTATTGCTCTGCACACCAATTGGTATACAATTGATGTGATGATACTTTAGGAGAAAAGATTGTGGCAACAGTTCAGACAAGCATGCGCCTTGACGAAGAGCAGTTGGTTGAGGCTAAAAAAATTCTTTCCCAGTTAGGGCTCAATTTTACTCAGGCAGTCAACATTTTTACCAATATGGTGGTGGTTAACAAAGGACTACCTTTTGAGGTGAAACTTCCCAATGAGGAAACGGTATCTGTTTTGAGAGAGGTTCAAGCAGGAACTGGCATAGAAGAAACCTCAATTGATCAGCTGAAAGAGAGCGCTACATCTGAATGAAGCGTCTTTTCCAACACAGGCAGTTTAAAAAAGACTTTGTACGAGTCAAGCTGAGTGATCAGCATCTGGAAAAATTCTTGCTGTACGTAGCGGCTCTTTTGGAAGAGAGGGGGCTTCCAAAAGAGGCAAGAGATCATTCTTTAGCCGGTGAGTGGTCATCTTTTCGTGAATTCCATTTAGGGGGAGATATGTTGGTGGTCTATCAGCTTGAAGAGGAAAGAGTTTGCTTGGCTCGAATCGGTACACATGCACAGCTCTTTCGGTCTATGTGATTGAATAACGAGCTGGATCTGAATGAATCATGCATCATGAATTTTTCTCTTGAACACATTCGTTTTGAATCAATTAGCGTTCAACTGGATAATCATCGTGTGCCAAAGGCGAAGGACTATCCACAGCTTGAAGCCTTGATCGAAACGGTTTCTGAAGAGGTAGCAAGAATGCTGCTTCATCTCCATCCGATGATGGTTACACCAGAACATACTGAGGGTGAAAAGGAGCAATATCAGCTTCTTTCAGGTATTCCAAGCTATCTTCTGGCTCGATCCTGTCTGGATGGTCGAAGGGTTCCTGTAATGGTGGTGGATAAACCACCTGTTCTCAATCCCCATATGGTGGATCAACTGCTCACAAAGCCACTGCTATCCATGAATAATCAGAGGCTGGTTGGTGCTTGGGATTACTGGAGAGATATAGCCAAAGGTCAGTTGAGTGAGCTGGGTAAGGATATGCACCTAAAATCCACAGAGGCCAAACTGATCGGGCTTGGTGATTCCGCGATCCGGAAGATTCGTGCAGACCTTAATCGTGGCCGTAAAAGGAGTGATGGCTCTGGGGAGCAGTCGGATATGCTGGGTGAACTTGATAATCCCCAAAAGCCTACCGGTAATTTCAACTGGTAATGTGGGTGGTTGTTGGTCTTCTCTGAGTAAATGACCAGTCCAGTTCTATTGGTTTATTGTTACAGCTTCCACATCCAAGACATCAGCACCTGTTGGCTGAGGGAGATGGAGAAATCACCCTGGATGAGATCGAACAGTGGCTGGAGTGGGTATGCCAGCAATCGAGCGATGCATTCCCCAATTGGTGTGGATACCTCTCTCAACTCTTTCATGTGGCAACCACGCTCTCGACTGGGGAGATTCCCTCTCAACTAGGCATTGAGGAGGGTTTTGAGAGAAGCGTATTGTGGGAGCGGCCTATATGGGAGGAGGGTGAATGAACCGCGATCCACTTGGATCGTGATGCGCTGCTCAATGGCGATGAAAACGATACGGTTTATGAGCTTAAAGTGGGACCGGATCAGCCATTCAATGAGTGGTTGGAGCGAGAAGGTGTCAGCCCTGAAGAGTTTCAACAGACCACAGAGTATTGGGTATCTCAGGGCAGCGCAGAAAACCGCTCTCTTTCCCAGATATTTTTCGCCAAAGATCTGATCAGCATATCCCATATAAACTGCAAACCCACAGAGCAGGATCTTCCCTACGATCCACAAACCATCCAGCAGAGCTACATCAAGGCAAGAGAGCGTGCGCGCCATATCTTGCTGAAACGACAGTTTTTCAAGACACGGCTCTCCAGACCCCAGTTACCGATTCTTACTCGGGTATTCAGTGCATTGGATCAACTGTACTGGATGGGTGATCCAGACATTCAGGAAACACTACACCTGATGGCGACCGCCATGGTGACCGGTTGCCCCGTGGATAAGCTGGTCCAATTGCAGATTGTTGGAGGTACACAAACGATCGGCCAGCAAAATGCCATCGCCTATGATTCAGCCCGTCAGTGCTGGATTCGCAAGATTAATCTGGCCGACAAGAAGTCGAAACAATCGAGGCTGGAGGTCCCAGACTTTCTTGGGCTGGGCAGGCTGTTTCAGCCAGGTCAATTGATCCACTTCAAAAAAGGTCTGGACCACTATCGGCATATCTACAAAGGGGAGATCGAGCAGAAGTTGGTGAGTCTGGGAATACCTGGCAAGTGGGTCGAATTTAAAATGGTGCCAACTCTCCTGCTCCAGCATCTGATAGGGAAGGAGGAGGCCAACACCCTCAGAATCGAGACGCTGTTTGGCTATCAAACTACATTTGATATGGGTGGAACCTATACCGCATTCGATACGACTGAACTGATCAAAGGATTCTCGGAAGAGCTTGCAGTGCTCTATCGTGCAATCAGACGGGATGGGTATCGATCTCGCAAAGGCGGGTTGTTTCAATGGAGTCTCGATCAATCATTGATACAGACAGCTCCCTACGTTGGGAGTAGCTGGTCCACCGATCTTTCTCGGCTTAGAAAATTGGTTATGGTGATTCAGTGGGCATTCCGGCCATCGTGACCGCTCGGAGTAAAAAACGGACTCCAGTGGAATGAAGTGTACTGATCGGTCACGATCCGCCGGAATCAGCGGTCACGATGGCCGGAATGCCCAAGAGAGATTGAGAGGTCGTTTTTTAAGCATGCCATTAAAGGAATTTCGGTTTACAAGGATCAGAAATGAGTGATGGGGCGCTGGATTTCGCTGAAGAGTTCGACTCAGTGTTCCAGTCGAAGATTGTGGCGCTTGTGGTAAGGGACTCCCAGTTCGTCAAGCGAACCGATGGGCTGCTGGTGCCTGACTACTTTGAGCGGTATGCGGAAGCCGCTATCGTCAATGTCGTATACAGGTATTACGGTAGATATCGGGCCATACCGGATAAGGCAATCTTGATCAGGCTGATAAAAGGGGCCATCGATTCAAAAAGGATCAGGAAAGACTACCTTGACGATATCAAGGATGTCCTGAAGGGCATCTACAAAGCGGATATTTCCGGTCGTGAGTATGTATTGGATCTGATTGGCGAGTTCGCACGTCATCAAGCATTGAGTGGTGCGATACTGGAGTCGGTCGACCACCTTGAGAAAAAGGACTTCGCCAAAGTCGAGAAGATGTTCAAACAGGCGATGAGCGTCGGTGCTGAACAGTTTGAAAGTTACGATTACTTTGACGAGATCGAAACCAGAACCCAGCAGCGGCTTGAGGAGAAGTCTGGAAGGACGGCGCCAAAGGGAGTGACGACAGGGTATCGCAAGCTCGACAAGGTTCTCTATCATAAGGGGTGGGGTAAGTCAGAGCTAAGTGTGCTGATGGGCGGCCCGAAGGCAGGAAAGTCGATGTCGCTTGTTGAGTTTTCCAAGGGTGCAGTCTATGCGGGAGAGAATGTCCTTTTCGTGACTTTGGAGGTTTCCAGAGAGATTGTGGCAGACCGGTTCGATGCGAATATTGCCGATGAGAGGCTTGCGGCGGTTCGGGATACAGCCATTTGTTAACGATGCCAGAAACCCGCGCCTATTCGCCGCATCCCGCACAATGGCCA
>CAYFOU010000229.1:0-4160 GCA_964344805.1 uncultured Piscirickettsiaceae bacterium
CTCACTTTTGGAGAGGAAGTAACACTGGAATAGCCTCAGTTAATGGCTCTTTTCCCCATCAACCGGCAGGTAAATACGGAACAGTGCCCCTGTACCGCTACCCTCACTCTCCAGTTCAATCTCTCCCTTCAACCCCTGTACAAACATGGCCAGTGAATGGAGTCCCTGTCCGGTTCCACTCTCTTTGGTGGTCACGCCACGATTGAAGATCTACTCCTGTTTTTCTCTGGGAATGCCAATGCCATTATCCTGGATGGTAAGAACAAAGCCCTCCCGGTTCTCTTCACCGGAGAGGGTCAATGTAATTCTCCCCTCTCCCCCCTCCTCTTGCATCATCTGCTCTCCAATCGATTCACAGCTGTTCTTGATCAAGTTGGCCAGCATCTGCTGGAACGGGCTTTTGGGCAAGGTAACGGCAACCGGTGCCTGCTGCAGATCAATCACCAATTCAGTCTGGTACCTCTCCAGAATATTGCGCATCAACTGCACCACCTCATCGATGGCCGTCTCCAGTTCAAAGCGGCTCATCCAGGTCCCACCTTGCACCACCTGACGCTGTGCATGGATGATCTCCTCAATATGGGTGAAGGTGGTCTCTTGTTGATGCAGCACATCCTCTCCATAGTGAACAAACTGCTCCAATGTCTGCGCAAGTTTGTGCAGGCGGGCCTCCTCCCCCTCCGGCAGTGGCTGTTGCTGACTCAACCGCTCCAGATAGCCAACCACCCGTCCGAGGCTGCCAATGCGTACCCGAATCTCTCCAGCCTGATGCTCTGCACCGGTAATGGCATTACCGATATTGTGCAGAATGGAAGAACTGATCTCCTCAATTCCCCCTTCATAGGCCTGACGTTCACGCTCTTCACGCAGTTCCATCCGGTCGGTGATATCAACCCGTACCGCCAGATATCCAGTCATCTCCCCTTCTACATTGTAGAGGGGGGCAATACTGCTGTCGCTCCACAGCATCTCTCCACTTTTGCTCTTGTTGCAGACCTCTCCATGCCAGATTTCACCCTTGATAATGGTGTGCCAGAATGATTTCCAGAATGATTTGGGGTGATAGCCGGAGTTGAGCAAGCGATGGTTTTTCCCCAGTACCTCCTCCAGCATATAGCCGGTGCGATCAAGAAAACGCTGGTTGGCATGGATAATGTCCCCCTTGGTATCCGACACGGTGATTAACAGCAACCGGTCAATCGCCTGCTGGTAACTCTGGATCTGGGTGTGCAGCTCCTTGACCTCAGTGATGTTGCGCAGGGACCACACCTCTCCAATCTTGTTTCCACTGCGCCCAAACAAATCCGAGGTGGAACGCAGCACCGGCACCAGATGCTGCTGTGCGGTGATGACCCACTGCTCATCCTCATGAAACTGGAGGGCTGCATGCTGCGAGTTGGATTGTGGTACTTGAAACAGGGTCTGTATGGGGCGCCCCAGCAGTGAATCGCTATCACCAATCAGAGTCTTGGCGGCCTGATTGAAGCGCACAATCAGGTGGTTCATATTGACCACCAGCAGCGGGTCTGCAGCATATTCGATCACCCGCTCTGCCTCCTGCTTGGCGAGATCCAGCGCCTGAGTCTGTTTCTCCACCTCCTGTTGCAGATGAAGATTCCAGTTGCGCAGTTCAGCCCGGGCGCGCCGCAACCGTTCCAGTGTAACCAGAATGGTGATCAGCAATATTGCTGCAAACAGCTCGATCCAGTGGTTACGCCAATCCCGCTTCTGCTGGGCATGGCTGTAGAATTGGCTATAGTGTTTTCGTACCTGATCCACATTAAGCTGATTGGCCCCATCAATCACCTGTTTCAATAGCTGCTGTGCCTCAGCAGTATAGGTGACGATAATCTCCAGATGGGTCAATGCATTGCCAATCTTGGCTCGATGCCGGTTCTCCAGTGGTCTTGTTCCCAGATGGATACGGAATTCATCTAGCTTGTCCAGCAACGTTAGCTGATGGTTGGAGAAGAGCAACTCCTGCTCCACCTCATCCATCAACTCCAATAGTGGCAGCACCAGCTCTTCACGACACTCGGTCCCCTCCAGTGTCACATCAGAGAGCATCATCTCAATTCTCCTGCGCAGTGTCGGCAGCTGGATCAGGCTGTTGATATAGGAGGAGCGGGCACGCCCATAGTGTTCCCCCAGATCCACCTGCTGCTCCACTTGATGGCTGAGCTGGTCAATTTCCTGATATAACTGCTGCACCTCTTCGGTATCAAGCCAGCGGGGTAGCTGCTTGAGGTGCTCCATTACTTCAAGCAATCGTCTGGCAATGATATTGGCAAAATAGAGACTGCGTTCCCGTTGATAGTTGAGGGTCAGCAGCTCGGCACTATAGGTGGCATTATGGTGCTCCAGATGGCCAATGGTGTTGAGATAGCTCTGGTGGTTCTGCTGATCGATGGTGCGCCCACTGAGGTAATATCCCACCAGCAAGGCAACCATCAGCATCGTCAACAATGGCAGAATCCACCACTGGTTGTTCTCTCTGCGAAGGGCAGTGGCGTGCTTCACTGCGGCCCCTGCCCCCGTTTGAGGCTTTCACTGGTCAGCGACTGAAGAAAGGCGACCAGCTGATCAATCTGAAAATCACTCAACAGAATACCCAGCTGATGTTCGGCCATCTCGAATATCGCCAGTTCCAGCGTACTTGCAGAACCGTCATGAAAATAGGGGGGCGTCAGCGCCACATTGCGCAGATTGGGCACCTTGAACACCAGATAATCCTCTTTGCGCCCGGTCACCCGGTAACGTCCGGTATCCTTGACGGCGATATCCTTCAGCTCCTGATTGTGATCATCCTCTTCTACCTCATTACCACCATAGCTGCTCTCCCCGTCCCAGAACATGACCTGCCCACCGGCTGTAATCAGGTCATCATCGCTCCCCCCCGCCTCAAAGAAGAGCGCAATCTTCTGGAACTGGTTCCCCCCAAGATGGGGGCCATCATGGCAACTGTTACAGCCAAGGGAACGGAACAGTTTCAGCCCCTCCTGCTGCTCTTCATTGAGTGCCTCCAGATCACCTCCCATATAGCGGTCATAGGGACTATCAAGGGTTACCAATGTCTTTTCAAATGCCGCCAGTGCCAATACCGCGCCATCAAGGGTTATCCCTCCAAACAGCTGCTGAAACAGGGGTGATATGGTTTCATCGACACGAAACTGTTGCAGTGTCTGCCCCCACTTGACTCCCATCTCATCAGGATTCTTCAGCACCATACGGGCCTGATCCTCCAGTGTGCGGGCACGACCATCCCAAGTCTGGCGGAAATTGAATACGGCATTATAGACACTGGGTGCATTGCGGTGCAGCGGGACCCGACTCATGCCGATCGATACCCCTCGTGGATCGGCACCACCGGCACGCAGGTTATGACAGTGGATACAGGCGGTCGAGCCATCTCCAGAAAGACGGGTGTCGTAAAACAACTTTCTTCCCAGATCGATCAGCAGTTTGTCTCGGTGTTGATCTGCGTGAACCGCCGCCAGAGGTGCCAGCAGCACAAAGAGCAGAGTCAACCGCCGCCAGATCACGACTGAATCATCTCCTCGACCAGTTGAACCAGACTGTCTCGACTATAGGGCTTGTGGAAGAGGCGTACCGCATGCTGTTTCAGCAGATTCTGAATCTCATCACTGGTGGTGATATTGGCGGTAACCAGTGCAACGGGAATGGTGGGATTGAATTCACGGATCTTCTCAATGGTCTGCACCCCATCCCACCCCGGGGGCATATTCATATCAATCAGTGCCAGATCAAAGGGGTGCTGTTGCAGCAGCTCAACCCCCTGACGACCACCCGTTGCCCAGGTAACCTTGCAATCAACATCATCTGCAGGCGCCTCTTCCTCTTCATCATCGAGAAAGGCAAAGGGGTCTACCATATCCTTCTTCTCCAGAAACAGGGAGACCGATCGATAGATCTTCTCATCATCATCAACCAGCAGTAACTGAATCACCTCTATGTCTCTCCCTGAATCGTCAGATGGCCCCCATTCTAGCTGGTTTCTCCCATAATTTGCCAGATCGTGAAAGGCCCTTGCCAAATCTATTTCCCGATCATAGAGGGAGTGTTGTTCACCCTCTATGCTGCTGTGCCCGCATCAGGTCAGCCTCGGTATCGATACCATGCCCCGGATCTTCCAGCGCCTC
>CAYFOU010000230.1:0-4157 GCA_964344805.1 uncultured Piscirickettsiaceae bacterium
CAGTGTTTTATGCGGCTACGTAAGTTTTTCCTCTTCAACGTTGGGACACCAGTGCAGTGCTTTGTCATTTTTTTGCGCTTTCCATCGAACCGGGGCGATTGTATAATACAAACTTTCAATAGACCACTTGATTAACCATCAGGCTGATTGTAGATTACCTCCCCATGAAAAAGATTTTGACAGCAGCTCTACTGCTGAGCCTCTCTGCCCCCATTACCACCACACTGGCTGTTGAGACACTGGAGCCGGTTGTAGTGATCGCCACTCCAGAACCCGATATGGAGAACGATCCACTGGAAGGTTACAACCGCTCCATGTATGGATTTAACGAGGCATTCGACAACAACATTATGAAGCCGGTTGCAGAGGGGTACCGCAACATCATGCCAGACCCGGCAGAGCGCGGCATCAGCAACTTCTTCAGCAACCTGCGTGAGCCGCTGAACATTCTCAACAACCTGCTGCAGTTCAAGCTGGAAGAGGCGGTTTCCGATACCGTACGCTTTGGCCTCAATACCACCATCGGCATTCTCGGCTTCTTTGATGTCGCCTCTGAGGCTGGCATCCCCAAGCATAATGAGGACTTTGGTCAAACGCTGGGAGTCTGGGGGGTAGAGAGCGGCCCCTATTTTGTGTTGCCGATCCTCGGCCCCAGCACCGTACGAGATACTGCGGGTCTTGCCACTGACATGTGGGTCGGCAATACCGTCGAGGTGGGCGGCACCCAGCTTTTCAATCTGACCGGGGAGATCACCCCGGCCAGCTCCGAGAGCCACACCATCCTCACCAATATGGTCAGCAAACGTGCCGACCTGCTGGAGGAGAAGGATATGCTCGACTCCGCCAGCTTCGACCCTTACGCCTTTATGCGAGACGCCTATCTGCAGAAGCGTGAGAGTGAGATCCATGACGGAGAGGTACCGCTACCCGCACTGCCTGCAGACTTCTGATTTCAACCCATTATGGAACCCGACCACTGGCATCTGCGGTGGCAAGAGGGGCGCATCGGCTTCCACACCGGCAAGCCCAGCCCGTGGCTGGAACGCTTCTACCCTGAACTGGACCTAAAACCGGGAGAAGAGATCTTCCTCCCGCTCTGCGGCAAGACGGTCGATATTGTCTGGCTTGCCCAGCACAACCATCCGGTACTGGGGATAGAACTGAGCAAGATTGCACTGCGTGATTTCTTCAACGAACAGCAACTCGAGACCGAACCATCCACTCAGCCCCCTTTCACCGTCTGGAAAAGTGATCCGATCACGCTGCTGGAGGGCGATTTCTTTGATCTGGATAACGAGGCCACGGCATCCTGCAAAGCGGTATTTGATCGCGCTGCCCTGGTGGCCCTGCCTGCAGAGATGCGCCAACGTTATGTATCTCATCTGGCCACCCTGCTCCAGCCCGGCACCCCGATCCTATTGGTCACCACCGATTATCCTCAAGAGGAGAAGAGACCTCCCCCATTTGCGCTCAGTGATGAAGAGGTACACCGTCTCTACCAGACAGACTTCAAGGTAAAACGGCTCCACAGCGAGAACCTGAGCGACTCACAAGACCCACTCTCGAAACGGGGTGTCTCCTCATTGGTTGAAAATATCTATCTGATCACCAAACGTTGATCAATGGGGTGATACCGCACGATAGTTGGCAACCATCTGCTGCAACTCACTCTCTGGAACAAAGTGGTGCCACTCCTCAACCGGGATATTGCTCATCGCGGTCGCCTGAACCCCCTTGCAGTGGTCACACTCAAAGAAGAAGACATGTTTCCCCTGACAGGAGGTATCCAGCGCCGAGGTATCGAGTATCAGTCTCCCCTCCCCACATCGCGGACACTGCAGAGAAAAAGGACGGGAAGGGAAACTCATTTCTGCTTTTCTCCTGCAGACGCAAAGCACAACTCATAACAGCATGTTTCCCGATCCGGGCGGTCAACCTCACGGAAGCCAATGGATCGATACAGTGACTGTGCCGCCTTCATCTCCACCCCGGTATCCAGCCGCATCTTGCGGTAACCCGCCTTCTCCGCCTCAATCAACAGCGTCATCACCAGACCGCGACCAATACCGCTACTTCTGAAGCGGGGAGACACATAGAGCCGCTTCATTTCACAGACATCTCCCTCCAGCGGCAGCAGAGCCACACATCCCGCAGGGTCCCGGTTCTGATGAGCCAACAGGATCTGCACCTGCGATGATTCACGGTCCCGCTCCAGCGCCTCGAATTCGGCCGTAGCCGACTCATCGACATGGCTCTGCAGATACTCCTCCAGCAGTGCACGTACTGCCGAGAAGTGATCATCCGTCTGAACTGTCTCTATCTTGATCATCAGACTACAAAATATCCAACACGGATTCCGGCGGACGCCCTACCGCAGCCTTGTCACCATTGATTACAATCGGTCGCTCAATCACCTTGGGATAGGCCACCATCTTCTCAATCTGCTCGGCCCGGCTCAACCCTGCCTGGTCAAGACCCGCCTCCTTGTACTCCGCCTCCTTCTTGCGCATCAGCGCCTCTGGCTCCAATCCCAACAGAGAGAGGATGCGATCCAGCTCTTCCACAGTCGGCGGGGTCTCCAGATACTTCACCACCTCCGGTTCAATCTGCCGCTCCTCAAGCAACTGCAGTGTCTGCCGCGATTTGGAACAACGCGGGTTGTGATAGATCTTCATACTCATAACCATTTATCCTAAAAAACCATGCAAACATGTCAAGAATAGCGAATTCAGCCCGATAAAAAAACCCCCGGTCAGGCCGGGGGTCACCACAGGATGTTGGAAACTGCCTCACCCGCTCCTGTAGGGCGGGTGAGGCAGGGAACCACTATTTACCGGTATTGGTAAACTCCGGATAGGCCTCCATACCACACTCGGCATAGTCCGCACCGGCAGCCTCATCCTCTTCATCGATACGGATACCCATCACGCTCTTCAGCACCATCCATACCACAAGGCTTGCAGCAAATACCCAGCCAAAGATGACACCAGCACCCACCAACTGCCCGACAAAGGTCGCACCGCTATTGGTCAGCGGCACCAGCATCAGACCAAAGAAGCCCACCACGCCGTGGACAGAGATCGCACCGACAGGATCATCAATCCGCATCTTGTCGAGGGTCACGATGGAGAAGACCACCAGTACACCGGCTGCCGCACCGAACAGGGTTGCCAACAACGGGGTCGGGGTGGATGGCTCTGCAGTGATCGCCACCAGACCGGCCAGCGCACCGTTCAGGGTCATGGTGAGATCTGCCTTGCCGAACATCATCCGTGCCACCATCAGTGCCGCTACCGCACCACCAGCTGCCGCTGCATTGGTGTTGAGGAAGACCATCGCCACCGAGTGTGCACTGGCAATATCCCCCAGCTTCAGTACCGAACCACCATTGAATCCAAACCACCCCATCCAGAGGATGAAGGTACCGAGGGTTGCCAGTGGCAGGTTGGCACCCGGAATCGCACGTACCTCACCATTCGGACCATACTTGCCCTTGCGCGCCCCCAGCAACAGCACCCCCGCCAATGCCGCAGCCGCACCGGCCATATGGACGATACCGGAACCGGCAAAGTCACTGAAGGAGAGTGCGAAGAGGCCAAATACCTCCTTGCCACCCCAGGTCCAGGAGCCTTCCAGTGGATAGATCACACCGGTCATCACCACCGCAAAGGCGAGGAAGGCCCAGAGTTTCATCCGCTCGGCCACCGCACCAGAGACGATCGACATTGCTGTGGCAACAAAGACCACCTGGAAGAAGAAATCCGACGCTCCGGAGTAGACCGAATCGCCATTGAAGCCATTCTCGGCAGAACTCTTCAGCGCATCGGCGACAAAACTCTCTCCGCCCGCAATGCCACTGAGGAAGTAGCCACCGCCATACATCAGCTCATAACCCATAATCAAATACATGATGCAGGCAATCGCAAACAGGGCGACATTCTTGGTCAAAATCTCGGTGGTATTCTTGGAACGCACCAACCCGGCCTCCAGCATCGCAAAGCCGGCGGCCATCCACATCACCAGTGCGCCGGACACCAGGAAGTAGAAGGTGTCCATCGCATACTGTAGTTCAAAAATCTGATTTTCCATATTGATACTCCTTTAGATAGAGTCTCCTCAAAAAGCCGGGGCAGATATAATTCCCAGCCGCCCACCTG
>CAYFOU010000231.1:0-4085 GCA_964344805.1 uncultured Piscirickettsiaceae bacterium
CGGCCCGTCCCATTTACGAGAAACGCCAGTCCCATTCAAAATGAGACGCGACAGGTCTGAGCGATTCCCTCGTCGGCACAATTTCAGGCGCCTACGATCTCGATTCCGAGAGTACCAGCTTAATGCTTGGGGTGCTCGTAACGATGTGAGATTGTAGCAACAAGATGGAGGAGCGAAATGAGAGGGCTGAGAGCAGTAATCTACATTGCCTACGGTGTTGCGATAGGCACCATGGCTATGACCATGGGGACGTTTCTTATCGGGTGCGACGATTCAGATGCTGAGAGCAGTACCGGCGGGCAAGACTCTGACCAGGTTACGGCAGCAAATGACCTTGAACTTGGATTCGACCCCGCTGACATAGAAAAGGCCAGCTCCCCCGTCATGAAGATCATAAATCCTTGGAAGGCGTCCGGTCTTGGATATCTTGACTATGCCAGTCATGATGTTGATGTCCCTCGCCGTGATCTGAAGGCTTGGTGGACTCGAAGCGAATATGTCCAACAGAAGGGCCGCATCACCGCAGTGGTGACACCCACCTATGGCGACCCCGACCTGTTCATCATCGCTAGGGATGAAGACGACGATTTCAGACTTGTTCGATACGCGAACAGCTACGGTGGCGATCAAACTTACATTGACGAGGCCGATCTCCACAGGGGAGATGCGAAGGTGTACTTTGCGGTTTGGGGCTATACGGAGGCCCGCTTCGACATCGACTTCTACGTCCCCAGCGAGAATCAATCTGCCCTCAGTTGGCCTCTTCCCAGCTCAAACCATACCTATACCCATCGGTTTGGCGAAGATTGGGTGGCCAACACGAGCAAACGACACACGGGCGTCGACATTAATGCTACAACCCATACACCGGTCCGCGCGGTTGCAGGAGGTACAGTTGCCGGTATTGGATGGCTGGGAGAATCGAGAATAACCGGCGAGGACTGGGGCTACGGAGTGCTCGTCAAACATGAGAACGATATGTGGACCAGTTGCTATCTTCACATCGGCGCACCAGCGCTTGACGTGGGTGATCCTGTGAGCAGGGGCGACTATCTTGGTGGTGTTAAGCGAGACCATCTCCATTTCGGCATATGGGATGGCCCGTTCAACAGACGTCTCGCCATTAGAGGTGCATTGCCGAAAGAAAACGACGGAGAGGATCCTGTGTTCCCACAGCACTTTGTGAATCCCTTGGACTACGAGTACGAATAGGGCCAGCTATCAGGTTCCGAATTCCTG
The DNA here is from genome assembly GCA_964344805.1 of uncultured Piscirickettsiaceae bacterium. Taxonomy (GTDB): domain Bacteria; phylum Pseudomonadota; class Gammaproteobacteria; genus Thiopontia. Next base: position 1,240 of record CAYFOU010000231.1, read on the forward strand.
CATGGCATTCGCCAGTGCGTCGACGAGGTTATGGGAACGGTTGAATTCACGGGTTTCTATGAGTCGCACGGCATCACGCGCGGCATCGAGATCGGATTGCGTTGCCGCCGTGATCAAATGCTGTAGATCGGCGGCATCCTGAGGACGGGTACGATCGTCGCGCGACAAGACTTTGAGTGCAATGAGATGGTGCAGTCGCGCTACCGGAACAACACATTCCGGCAGCACTTCCAACAGCTCAGCCTCGTTGCACACTTCCATCTCAATACCCGAGGAAGCAAAAAGCAGGTCCAGCATCAACCCTTGTGCCGTGTTCCCGGACGGAACCAGGCGCACTGTGGCCAAGCGATGCGCCTCCTCATGCTCCACAATGGCCGCGGCGCGGAATCCAGCGGACCGGAGGTCATGGACGATTTCCTCAGCCGCACGGTCATCGGGAACAGCCAAGGCCAGATCCACGTCCCGTGTAAAGCGCGGCTCCGTTCGAGCGGAGACTGCCAGCCCTCCAACCAACGCCCAATTCTGTCGCTTCTTGGCAAAGAGTACGGCAGCCTGTCGAAGAAGCGTTTCAATCGTGGTCATAAACCGCAGCTCCGCACGCGGACGGGTCCCGCCGTATCGCCGGGAATCGGGTCGTCGGCACGCCATAGCCACGCATTCAGTTCGGCGTCGATCTGTCTCTCTGTGTTGCCGGGATGGCGACGCTTGATGTTCTGGCGCATCAGCGCGATACCAGCATCTATCAGCATGGCGGTCGTTGCCATATTGGCCTGGGTGCGCGAGGCTTCGGCACACTTGCTCCGCTGAGCACAAGACAACAGAGTCGACCGTTCATTGGATGCATGCGTTGACATGCCTCAAGCGTTGCAGTGATAGTGCTCCAGTACAAGGAGAAATCCTCGCTTGCAAAGGTCCCATGCGCGACACAGAATAAGCGACATGGGAAACCAACTGGACAGGAAGACTCTCATCAAGACGATTCGAGAACGGCTTACAGATGTCTATGGCGGCCGACTGCGGGGTGTCATCCTGTATGGGTCCGAAGCCACCGGAGACTCTGGACCGCACAGCGATGTTGACGTCCTTGTTCTCCTTGACCATGTAACCGATTACGGATGGGACCTGCGGCGCAATATTGATGCACTGTATCCACTCGCCATAGAACTTGATCGGCGTATCAGCGCAAAGCCTGTCGAGAAACGGGCCTTTGAAACTGTTGACTGCCCTCTCTTCAGAGAAGCTCATGTGTCGGAGGGCGCTGCACGCGATGCTCGTGACTGCGCCAAACGCATCCTCGACGCAATCCGACCACTTTACGAGGATCACGAGGCGGGCGAGTAGGGCCATTGCGTCACGTCCAACTGGTGGAACTACACATGACCGAAGTGAAAACGTTATTCGTTTACACGGACATCAACGTCCGCGGTGGGGCGCAAAGCTTCCAGTTTGGCATCGCAATGGTCAGCGCGATGCTCAAGCGCGGGGGTCACGATACGCGTCTCCACTACATGTTCGGCAAGTACGACATCGCGCCGCTGAACGCCGCGATCCGTGAGTACGATCCTGATATCATCGCTTTTTCCTGTGTTTCCCCGCAGTATCCCTACGTCAAGATGGTGCTGCGCGACATGATGGAGCATCGTGCGTTCACCATTCTCGGCGGCCACCATGCCACGCTCGTTCCGAGCTGCCTCGAAGAGAACCCGCGCCTCAACGCCATCTGCATTGGCGAGGGCGAACACCCCATGCTCAAGCTCGTCAACGCCATGGCGGCGGGTGAATCGATTGACGGGATTCGAAACCTCCACATCAAGCAGGCTGACGGCAGCATCAAGCGTAACCCGACGCGCCCCTTCACCGAGGACCTCGACTCCCTCCCATTCCCCGACTGGGACATGTTCGATGCGCAGGCGATTATCGACTCCGATTTTAGCACCGCCCTCTTCATGTTCTCACGCGGGTGCCCCTACCGGTGCACCTTCTGCGCGAACCACGCCCTGCGCGAGCAACAGGAGGGAACGTATGTCCGCTTCCGCAGCGTTGACAGTTGCCTTCAGGAGATCCGCGACGTTGTGGCTAAGTACCGGGTCGAAGCGCTCTACTTTAACGACGATTGTTTCACCTGCCGGAAGAGTTTCCTCGATGAGTTCTGCGAACGCTACAAGGCGGAGTTCGATCTGCCCTTCGACATCAATGCCCGACCCGAAACGCTCTCGGACGAAAACTGCCGCCAACTCAAAGAGGCCGGTTGTCGCCGTGTGAGCATCGGTGTTGAGAACGGTGACGAGACCTTCCGTGCCGAGGTGCTGGGCCGCAAGCACAGCAACGACCGGATCGTCCAGGCATTCGAGTACTGCCGGAAGGCCGGCCTGAAGACGAAATCGTTCAACATCGTCGGCTTCCCTCACGAAACCCCCGAGATCTTCCAGGAGACGGTGAAGCTCAACCAACGACTCAAGGCGGACAGTGTGATCATCGGCGTGTTCGAGCCCTACCCGGGCACAAAGCTCGGTGATCTCTGTCACGAGGAGGGGCTGATCAACGCCGAGCGAGCCAACGCGCTCTTCATCGGGCGTACGGATACGATCCTCGACATGCCCCAGTTCACACGTAGGCAGATTCTCAAATCTTTCCGGACGTTCGCCTACCAGGTCTACAAGCCCCAGTCGCGCAAGAAGGCGCTGATGATGCGGGTCTACTACTCGCGTTACGGACAGGTACTGCTGAAGCTCATCGAGCCGTTCAAGAACCTGCTGCGGAAAGCGGCCATGGGCGTGTAGGGCAGGGAATTAGCCGCAAAAGAACGCAGAGAACACATAGAAAGAACGTCGAGTAGCCAGGGGGCG
>CAYFOU010000232.1:0-4051 GCA_964344805.1 uncultured Piscirickettsiaceae bacterium
TGCAGGAGGGCACATTGACCGTTACCCTGAGCCAGTCCGGGGAGACCGCCGATACCCTGGCGGCACTGGCTGAGGTGAAGAAGCGCGGCTTTGACCAGACCCTGGCAATCTGCAACGTACCGGAGAGTTCACTGGTGCGGGAATCCAAACTGGTACTGATGACCCACGCCGGGCCGGAGATCGGGGTCGCCTCCACCAAGGCCTTCACCACCCAGCTGGTAGCGCTACTGCTACTGGTAATGGCGGTCGGCAAGGAGCAGAAGAAGTTGAATGCTGAAGAGGAGCAGCAGATTGTCGAGGCACTGCAGCAGCTTCCACGCCAGATTGAGGATGTACTCAACAGCGACAAGCCGATTCAGGAGATGGCAAGCCACTTTGCCGACAAGGAGCACGCTCTCTTCCTCGGACGCAACCGCATGTACCCGATTGCGATGGAGGGGAGCCTGAAACTGAAGGAGATCTCCTACATCCATGCCGAAGCCTACCCTGCCGGCGAGCTGAAACACGGTCCTCTGGCGCTGGTCGACGCACGGATGCCCATTGTCGCCGTTGCCCCGACCGATGTACTGATGGACAAGCTCCACTCCAACCTGGAGGAGGTGCGCAGCCGTAACGGGCAGCTCTTCGTCTTTACCGACAGCGGCTCCCACTTCGAGAGCAGCGACCGGATTCACACTCTGGCGGTAACCGAACCGGCCAGCTACTACACCGCTCCGATCCTCTTTACCGTACCGCTACAACTGCTGGCCTACCATGTAGCGCTGATCAAGGGGACCGATGTCGACCAGCCACGCAATCTGGCCAAATCGGTCACGGTGGAGTAGCACCAAAGCACCTACATCCGCATCACATCATCATCCATATCGACAAAACCACTATCTGCTTCCCCATCCTCCAACACCTCCACAGATGCCTTGGGCGCACTCTTCCGAGGTTTTGAAGCCTCTGCCGTCTGCTCTTTCAGGGTAAAGAACGAGACCGATGCCTGCAACTGTTCCGCCTGATCATTCATGCTGGTCGAGGCCTCCCGTGTCTGCTCGGCTGCAGAGGCGTTCTGCTGTGTCACCTGATCCAGTTGCTGAATCGCCTTGTTGATCTGTTCCGCTCCCTGGGTCTGTTCAAAGCTGCCGGCATTGATCTCCTGTACCAGCTCTGCAGTAGACTGGATATCGGGCAATAGCTGATCCAGCATCCCGCTGGCACGCTCCGCCACCTCCATACTGGAGCGAGAGAGCTCATTGATCTCTGTCGCCGAGGCCTGACTGCGCTCCGCCAGCTTGCGCACCTCGGAGGCAACCACCGCAAAGCCGCGTCCATGCTCACCCGCCCGTGCCGCCTCAATCGCTGCATTCAGCGCCAGCAGATCGGTCTGGCGGGCAATCTCCTGAATCACTTCAATCTTGTCGGCAATGGTCCCCATCGCATCCATCGCCTGATTGACCGCCTCCCCACTCCTCTTCGCATTGGAGGCGGACTTGGTGGCAATCTGCTCGGTCTGCTGGGCGTTATCGGCATTCTGCTTGATATTGGCCGTCATCTGCTCCATTGAGGAGCTCACCTCCTCCGAGGAGCTGGCCTGCTCATTGGCCCCCTGGGACATCTGTTCAGAGTTGGAGCTAAGCTGATGTGCCCCAGAGGCTACATGCTGCGATACCTGCATGATCTCACTGATAATCTGGCGCAGCACATCAACCATATTGGCCATCGCCGCATAGAGGCTTACCTCGTTATTACGTCTGGAGTGGTTTACCTCCATTGATACTGAAAGGTCACCGACAGCAATCTTGTGCGCCACCGCCACCAGCTCATCCGGCTCTCCCCCCAACTGTCTCAGAATGGTATGAATCACCCCCCAGGAGAAGAGCAAGGTAAAGAGAGTTGCCAGTGCAGTAATGGTGCCCACCACCCAGATCGTGTGACTCGCCTCTCTCTGCAACACCTCTGCCCGCATCGCAATATTCTCTGCCAGATGATCTTCCACCTTCTTCAACTGGTTGATACGCGCCGTGGCCGCCTTGAACCAAACCACCGAATCAACACCAAAGTTACCTTCCATCGCCCTGTCCAGTGCAACCTGACGCATCTGCGCCACCTGCTGGATCGACTCATGCTGCATCTGACGTTGGTAAACCTCCCGCTCGGCATCACTAACAAAGGCCATGAACATATGCATGAAGTTCTTCTGCCCATTCACCAACTCAATAAACTTGCGATAGAATCCCTCCCCGAAGGCATCCCGAGAGAAGGTATTACTCAATACCGCACGCTCAATACCGGCCCGCTCCTTGCTCAGCAGATAACTCTCATAGGCAGCCATCCGATTAAGCAGCTCAGGATGGCTCAACAGCGCAGGGATCTGTTCAATGGTGCCAATTGCATCAGCATTGAGCGCAGTATAGTAGCCAACCACCTTTTTTGCCTGCAGGGAGAGCTCCACGGTGCCCTTGCGTATCTCCAGCAGCTGCTTCAGCCCGCCGAGCACCTTGTTCAGGCTCGTCTCCAACTTGGCACCATAGGCGGATTTGTCGAAACGGTTGAGAAAAGCAGAGAGTCGTTCAATCCTGCTATCGGTCTCCTTGTGCTGCCTGATCAGAATATCGGAAAACTTCTTCCCCTTGCTCCCCAGATAACCAGCGCTGGCCCCGCGCTCCTTCTGCGTATTGTGGACCATCTCCCCCAGCAGTGCGGCCAGTTGGGAGACCTCTCCCAGACGCACCATCTCACGCTTCTGCTGCTGCGCTTCCTGCAGGGTGGTGAGGGAGAAGTAGAGCATCGCGACCAGAGGGATTACAGCAATCACAATCAGTTTGGTGCGTAATTTGGTCTTAATCTTGTCTAGAATCATCTGGCTCTCCTCGGATCACTTCAGAGAGATGTTCCATAATCGATAAAGATTCTTCAATACTCCGCCAGGAGTAACCCCATGTAACTACACTAGCTGCAGAGCTGATCAGAGCGGACCATTACGCTCCAGCCAGCGCAGATAGATCTCATCTGACCAGTGATCCTGCACCCAGGCCAGTACCGCATCAATCTCTTGATCCGTCAGTACTGTGCGGAACGGGGGCATTACCCCTCCCAACGGAATACCACCATCCTGTACAGTCTGCCTCAACTGCTGCAGCGGGTGGTGCCAGGCATGTGCAGTGCCATTCAGCGGTGGTGGCGGATAGTTGCCGTACTCATCGATCACTCTCCAATCCGGAGTAGAGGCCGCATCAGGACCATGACAACCGGCACAGTGTATCTGAAACAGGGCCTCTCCCTGTTCAACCTGTTGCTCACTATACCAGCGCAGGGGTGCCCCCCTTTCTGGTGCAAGCTGCTGCATGATGGCAATACTGCCCACCAATAGTCCAATCAGGAGCAAGGAGATCATTATCCCCCGCCTCATCCCGCTTTCCCCCAACATCATCCGTTCACCAACCATTCCAATCACTTGCTCAAGTAGCTGGCATAGGCCATATCCTCTTCAAAGATATGCTCTCTCCACCACTCAGCCAGAAAACCGATAGCATGGCTGATCGCCCCACTATCAATGGAGCACATCAACCCGGACAGGCTCTCATTGTATCGATTGTGCTCCTCTCGCTGCTGATCAATCCCCGGGTAGTGAACCCGCTCAAGCAGTGACTCCTCCATTGCAAAGTGGCGTTCCGAAGCGTTCATCACCACCATCAACAGCCGCAACAGCTCTCCCTTGCTACCCCCTGCGGTAGCCACATCAATCATCTCATTAACCAGCACAATGATCTGCCGGTGTTGCTTGTCCAGACGGGCATCTCCAACACTGCAACGTTCATCATCCCATTCAATCCTTTTCACAAAACACCCCCATATACTTACGATGATTTCCTTACCTTCATCAGTATATGACGATGCTACGATACACCCCTACGGAAGCTGACGGACCCCTACCAAATCTTTCACACCCTTACAAAACCCTACAATACAAAGGGCATGTAAACAAAAAATCAGTTACTTAGTAACAGAAAAAAATAGATATTTTTTTATAGAACCTAAATCCTGAAAACCTGTTTTTTTGCAGGCA
>CAYFOU010000233.1:0-4042 GCA_964344805.1 uncultured Piscirickettsiaceae bacterium
TGGCCGGGAACGCCTTTGGTGATGCCGGTCACAAGGTGGTGATCGAGGAGTTCCTGCGGGGCGAAGAGGCGAGCTTTATCGTCATCGCCGATGGCAGGAACGTGCTACCGATGGTCACCTCACAGGACCACAAGGCACGTGACAATGGTGACAAAGGCCCCAACACCGGCGGCATGGGCGCCTACTCTCCAGCTCCGGTGGTGACGCAGGAGATCCATGACCGTGCGATGAACGAGGTGATCTACCCCACCATTCGCGGGATGGCCGAGGAGGGCAATGACTTTACCGGCTTTCTCTATGCCGGTCTGATGATTGATGCCGAGGGCACCCCGAAGGTGCTGGAGTATAACGTCCGCTTTGGCGACCCGGAGACTCAGCCCATCATGCTGCGTCTGCAGTCTGATTTGACCGAACTCTGCAATGCGGCAATTGATCAGAAGCTGGACCAGACCGAAGCAAAGTGGGATCCCCGCCCCTCATTGGGTGTGGTGCTGGCTGCAGGTGGCTATCCAGAAAGCTACAACAAGGGGGACGTGATCTCCGGTCTACCATCAGAAGAGATCACCGATCAGAAGGTGTTCCATGCTGGCACTGCCGATCAAGATGGAGAGGTGGTCACTGCCGGTGGTCGCGTACTCTGTGCCTGTGCACTGGGAGAGACCGTTTCAGAGGCACAGCAGAAGGCCTATGCGCTGACCCGGCAAATTGAGTGGAAAGATCTCTATTACCGTACCGATATCGGTTATCGGGCGATTGCTCGCGAGGAGGAATAGCCTCCTTTACCGATCTAACGGGTGCTCCCGTCACTGTAGTGGCGCAGCAATTCATCAATTGCATGATGCTTGCGCCATGAGGCCTCACTGATTGGGGACTCACCAAAGCTGTTGGCTTGACGGGGGTCTGCGCCGTACTGCAACAGAATCTTCACCATCTCGTAGCGGTTACGCTGCACCATATGGAGCAGCACAGTATCCCCAAAGTGGTTGGCCATTGATGGATCCGCCCCCTGATCCAGCAGGAACTGCAACATATGGGGGGACTGGGCCATATGGATCGCACTCTGACCACTCTGATTTTGCTGGTTGATCATCAACTGTAGCGATTGTGATTCCCCCAACTGCTGCAACCGGGAAAAATCATCGGTCCAAACCAGATGATGAAACCGGTCCAGCAGTTGCGCTTCACCGGAACGCAGCTCAATGGTACGCTGCCAAGTGTGATTATTGAGCTGCTGCGGCTCCCACCAGCCACGCATCAGCCCAATCTCATCCCCCAGTGACAGCACTGCCGGAGTCCACATTACCGAGAACAACAGCCACCCGCACCCAGCGAGAAACCGCTGTCTTTTCAGTAACCCGTGACTCTCTCGTTTCAATAGAGCAGATGCGCCTTCCCGCAGTCTTTGCAGGCGATATACAGCACAAACAGTGCAGTTCCAAAACCCAGTACTGTCAACAAAAGTGTCCCCATGATCCGTTCCTTTCAGCCATCAGTGTTACAACAATTTACTCAGATATGTGCAAGCCCTTTGTGTGAATAGCCTCCACTCTTTGCCATAGTACGCATGAAGAGGCGTGTCACTCCAGCCTTCCAGCCAACTTCACACTCATGTGAGATCCCGCCAATCGCCTCATCTGCCTTCTTTCTCGCTTGGCAGACATGGTCACAGACAGGCACCTTATCAAATTTTGGAAATGTTGCCATACTCTCTCTCCTTATCTTCAATGTTTACCTATCAGATGTAGACAGTAGTGTCTACGTGAATTATTTTTAGCCTCCAACTACGCTTCCTCAATACGCAGATATGCGTATTTTATTGATGAAATAGACTTTTTTATTGAACAGCCCATATTGATCAACCGCGATGAAAGTAAAAAATATCAATCTGGTGAGTGTTTTTTTGCTATTTCTCTTTGGCCACATCCCAGTCTCCTGGGGTGAGCATATCGATACAACAAAAACATTGAATCTTTCACGGTTACACCATCTGGTCGAAGAGAATGCACTGCAGCAACTCAATCAGCATGCAGATACCCCCTCTCTTTCACGGCTGGTAAATGGCCGTGGCATGTTTGGCAGAACGGCTCTCTATCTGGCCAAATCTCCAGAGATGGCAAGGTGGCTACTGGAGCATGGTGCCGACCCTGCAATCACCAACGATTTTGGTGACCCGGTGCTACTGGTGGTGGTTCAACAGGGGCTTGCCGATATTGCAAAGCAGTTACTCCAGTTTGGGGCCGACCCTCATCAAAGCAATGCATTCGGCAACACCCCACTGCGCGAGGCACAATGGAAAAGAGACCAGCGGATCTACCATCTGATGACGGCCCGGTAATCTATTACAGATACCGCTAACTACGCAAAAAACGCATCGAAGCCATCATCCCCAGCAGTGCAAAGAGACTCACCGTAGGGGTAATCCCAATCCATTCAGCCACCATTCCGGCAGTAAAACTCCCAATAGGCGCCATACCCACAAAAATTACCGAGAAGAGTGACATCAGCCGCCCCCTCAAATGATCTTCTACCGCCATCTGGATATAGGCATTGGTTGAGGCCACCACCGTTGTGACAGAAAAACCGGCCACAACCAGAATGACCATCGACAGCCAAAGCAGATTGCTTTGTGCAAACAGCAGCAACGCTCCAGCGCCAACCAGGCCGGCCCAGCCAATCCACGCTGCATAGGGGCGTTCTGAATGGCTACGTGCAAGATTCAAGGCCCCCAACAGCGACCCCGCCCCCGCCGATGAGAGCAACATTCCCAGTGTTCCCGCTCCTCCTGCATAGCGCTGATCAGCAAACACCGGCATCAGCACCACAAAGGCGGTCCCCATCATACTGACAACCCCTACATGCAGTAGTGCGGGCCGAATCTCACCATGTCCCATTGCATAGTCAATTCCGGCCTTTAGCGCACTCCACTTTCCTCCCCGTTTCGCTCTCTCTGCCTGCTCTGGCAATTTCATTATCAGCAGGATATAGATCAGCAACAGATAACTGAGCCCATTCAACAGAAACAGTACCCCCTCATCCCACTGCAACAGCAATACCCCCGCCACCGCAGGTCCCACAAAACGGGCCGTATTGAATATCCCGGAATTCAGCCCCACTGCATTGGACAGCATCTCTCTGGGAACCAGATCCGCCAGAAAGGATTGCCGCACTGGCATGTCAATCGCCTGAGAGGTTCCAATCAGAAAGGCGATCACCAATATATGCCACAACTCAACCCACCCCCCCAAGACCAGAAATGCAAGGAGAAATGCAAGCAACATGGCACCGCCTTGCGACCACAATAACAGTTGACGACGTGGCAGATGATCTGCGAGCACACCACCAAACAGCCCAAACAGCAGCACCGGAAAAAGCATAAAGAAGTGAACCAGCCCCAGCATAAAGCTGGACTGCGTCATACTGTAAACCAGCCAGGACTGCGCAACGACGGCCATCTGCGTGCCATGCAGTGAGAGCAACTGACCGAGAAAGTAACGGCGGTAGTTGGGATACTGAAGAGAGCGAGTGAGATCATTCCACATGATGAGCTAGGACATACTATCGTATCGTGTGGAAATAGTAGATAGATCCTCAGAGGATAGGGGAACCTACGAAAGAAGGAGGAGGATATTTTCGAAGGAGATCCCCTGAGGATCTGCAGCGAATTATATTAGCGTTCTTTTATATTGTCAAACGTTTTAATGCGCAATTTTCTCACTGGCAGCCTGCTGCCGCATCAGCCGATTCAGCGGCAGATCGTCATCCTTCAGAATGGAGCGACGAATACCACAGCACCCTTTGGGATGTGTATTGATGTACCAGAGGAAAAGCCAGATAGCGAACATGCCACTACCGGCAACAATAAGCGCATCAGTTAATGTAATCTCCACTGAACCCTCCCTATATCATTCTTTATAAGATTTATTTTTACGGTCAGTAACCCTTTGAGGTTATCATATAAGATTAGACTGCTACTACCTTTATGGCACTTTTTTTACAAAAATATTTAAGGCTGCATAAATAGAACAGATCCACTCATTCCTAT
>CAYFOU010000234.1:0-3974 GCA_964344805.1 uncultured Piscirickettsiaceae bacterium
CATCACCGAGGTGGTGACCGAGATCCCACGCTCCTTCTCCATCTCCATCCAGTCCGAGGTGGCGTGACGGTCCGAGCCACGCCCCTTTACCGTACCGGCCTGCTGAATCAGCTTGCCGAACAGTAGCAGCTTTTCGGTAATGGTGGTCTTACCCGCGTCCGGGTGAGAGATGATGGCGAAGGTACGCCGCTTGTTGATCTCGTCTTGTTGACTCATCCTTGAGTTCTCTCAATTAAAGATTTTATGCAATCTCAACCATCTCAATCTCAAAGGTCAGCGCCTTGCCAGCCAGTGGTGGATTGCCGTCTACAGTAACGGTCTCGTCGGTAAATTCGATAATGACAAAGTTGAGCATTTCGCCATTGGGGCCGGTGGCATGCATCGGCATACCAACCTCAGGCTCCAGGTCATCCGGCATCATAGTGCGCTCCACCTCAGCCACCATCTCAGGGTTGTGCTCCCCATAGGCCTCTTCAGGGGGGAGGGTAACGGTCTTGGTCTCGCCGACTGCCATGCCACGACAGGCGTTGTCAAAACCGACAATGACCTGCCCACTGCCAATGGTAAATTCCAGTGGCTCACGCCCCTCGGAGGAGTCGAACTGGGATCCATCCTCCAGCGTTCCGGTGTAGTGGATTTTTACGGTATTGCCATCGGTGGCTTGAGACATGGTGTTTTCCCTGTGTTGTGGGGACGGGCTCCCCATGGATAAAGCGCTCTATTCTACCGCGAGTAGAGCTGCTTGGTGAGCCAGATTCGAATGCGCAGCCCCCATTCTGTGGTAAAACCGCGCTCGACAAAACGGATCTGGTTATCCGGGGAGAGGATAAAGGTGGTAGGTACGACATGGACGCCAAAGCGTTGGGAAAAGACCCCCTCCGGGTCATTCAGTGTAGTGGCTTGTAGTTCGTGTGTTTCCATGTAGTGCTCTACCTCCAGTGGATCACCTGATTGCATTGAGATGGTCAGGGTTGGGGTGTCTACAGCAATCGACTCAATTGATTGCTGCTCCAGTTTGCAGATAGGGCACCAGGTGGCCCAGAAGTGGATCAGTAGTGGCTCGGTACGTGGTGTGGTTAAAGTGAAAGCCTCTCCTTGCAGGGTGCGCCCCTCCAGCGGTGGGGCGAGACCATCGGCGAGGTCTGCCTGCAGCCAGCTGCGTAGCAGTAGATAGATCAGTAGTAGTGGTAGTAGTTTGGCAGACCAGCGGGTCAGATATAACATTGGGGATGTGTGTTATCTATTGCGTAGTAGTGTATTGGAGAGACGACGTAGAGCCAGTCCCAGTGGGCCGTCACTCTCCTTTGCGTGTTGTGCAAGTTGTGTGGCAGTGGCAGAAGGGGGCTGTTTGATTGGTTTAGGAGAGAGTGGTGAAGCTGTGTGAGAGAAGCGCACCTTCAGTTTGACTTGGGTGACCCCTCTGGCCCCCTCTGTGTGTAATAGATCGAGCAGGTTCTGCTGCAGAAAGCGCCCCTTCTGTACCCAGGCCGGGGAGTCGGCATGAAAGACCGCCACCCCTTTGGGGGTTACCGAGCTGAGCTGCAGGTGTGCGGAGTAGGGGAGCCCCATGCGTCCCATCACTCGTTCATTCAGCTGTTTCAGATAGGCGGCCCGTTTCAGTAGCTCGCTTCCCTGTTGGTCACGAGAGAGGAAGAAGGTGGGGCGGTGCCCTTTTAATTTACGGTTCCGTTGCGGAGGGAGACTGGAGGTATCGAACGTATCTTCTGCTTCACTGCGTGGATGCAGAGAGCGGGGAGGTGGATTCTCAGAGCTCTTCTCTTGCAGTATCTGGTGCAGTCGCTTCAGGCTCTTCTTCGCAGTGTTCATGATGTCACATGATACCATCCGCGATTATGCAGCGACCAACGCCACCCGAGACCACACGCCCAGGTGTCTACCAGATGCTTGATGCATCAGGGGGAATTCTCTATGTAGGCAAGGCGCGCAATCTGAAGAAACGGGTCTCCAGCTATTTTCGCAGTAGTGGGCTGGCGCCCAAGACGGCGGCACTGATGTCGCATGTGGCCTCAATTGAAGTGATCACCACCCATACCGAGAATGAGGCGCTGATCCTTGAGAGCAATCTGATCAAGAAACATCGTCCCCGTTACAACATCCTGCTGAGGGATGATAAAAGTTACCCTTATATCTACCTCTCGGCCCAGCAGAAGTTTCCTCAGCTGGGGTTGCATCGTGGGGCACGTAAGGGGAAGGGGCGCTACTTTGGCCCCTATCCCAGTGCCGGTGCGGTACGAGAGAGCCTGCGTCTGATGCAGAAGCTGTTCCCGGTACGGCAGTGTGAGGATGGCTTCTTTCGTAATCGTACCCGACCCTGCCTGCAGTATCAGATCGAGCGCTGTACCGCCCCCTGTGTAGAGCTGGTCTCCCCGGAACGGTATGCAGAGGATGTACGTCATGCAGTGCTCTTTCTGGAGGGAAAGAGTGGTGAGGTGATTGAGGAGCTGGTAGAAAAAATGGAGCAGGCGGCAGCAGAATTACGTTATGAGGAGGCGGCACTGTTGCGAGACCAGATCTCCAGTCTGCGCCGTATTCAGGAGAAGCAGTACATCAGTGGTGAACGCGGTAATCTTGATGTAGTGGCAGTTGCGCTGCAGAGTGGCAGTGCATCGATACAGCTGTTCAACTTCAGGCATGGGCAGAATCTGGGGAGTCGCAGCTACTTCCCCAAGAATGTGCAGGGGCAGAGCGAGGCAGAGGTGCTCTATGCCTTTCTGGCGCAGCACTATCTGGATCACCAACCTCCCGCAGAGGTGCTGGTGAGTCATCCGCCAGAGCAGTTGGAGCTATTGCAGGAGGTGCTGAGTGAGCAGAGTGGTCACAAGGTGGTGATTCGCCATCAGCTGCGCAGTGATCGTGCCCGCTGGATGAAGATGGCGCAGGAGAATGCCGAGCTGTCACTGAATAGCCGACTCTCTCATGCAGCCAGTGCAGTGGTGCGGGTGGAGGCGCTTCAGGATGCGCTGCAGCTGGATCAACTGCCGCAGCGGATGGAGTGTTTTGATATCAGCCACACCATGGGAGAGGAGACCGTCGCCTCCTGTGTGGTGTTTGAGGATGGGGTACCGCTGAAGTCCGATTATCGCCGCTTTAATATCGAGTCGATTACCGGGGGGGATGACTATGCGGCGATGCGACAGGCGCTGGAGCGGCGCTATACCCGGTTGAAGAAGGGAGAGGGCAAGATGCCTGATCTGTTGTTGATTGATGGTGGTCCCGGTCAGTGTGCCCAGGCTCATGCGGTACTGGAGGAGTTGCAGGTGGAGGGGGTGCCAATCCTTGGCGTTGCCAAGGGGCCGGATCGCAGGGAGGGGCAGGAGAAGCTCTTTCTGGATGGAGCAGCAGCTCGAACACTGTCAGCAGATACACCTGCACTGCTATTGATACAGCAGATTCGGGATGAGGCGCACCGTTTTGCCATTACTGGCCATCGTCAGCGGCGAGCGAAGAAGCGCAACCGCTCTCCACTGGAGGGTATTGCTGGAGTAGGGCCAAAACGGCGCCAGCAGCTGTTGAGCCATTTTGGCGGGCTTCAAGAGGTGGCGCGTGCCGGGGTGGAGGATCTGGCGGCAATCCCCGGGATCAATCGGGAGATTGCACAGCGAATCTATGATCGCTTTCATGGGTAGTGATTTGACAGCAGGGCAAGGGTTGGAATCTTCGGTAACTGCTGTACCATCTGCCCCGTTATGCAATTGAATCTGCCCACCATTCTCACCCTGTTGCGGATCGTCCTGATCCCGTTCTTTGTGGTCGCCTTCTATCTGCCGGTGGAGTGGGGGCGCTCGGTGGCCGCTCTGGTCTTTGTTGTCGCCGCATTTACCGATTGGCTCGATGGCTATCTGGCGCGCAAGTGGGATCAGACTTCTCCTTTTGGTGCATTTCTGGATCCCGTGGCAGATAAATTGATGGTTGCTGCAGCACTGGTGCTGTTGGTAGGGGATCGGCCGGAATTG
>CAYFOU010000235.1:0-3944 GCA_964344805.1 uncultured Piscirickettsiaceae bacterium
TGGGTAAAGTAGCTGCAGCACTTGGTCCCCTTGCAGAAGCTGCACTTGTTCTCGGTGGTGATCTTTGTCTTGGCCATCAGGATGAGAGGGTGTTGAAGATCTGGTCGCTTTTGGCGGCCATGATAAAGTCGTTGCGATGGAGGCCGCCAATCTTGTGGCTCCACCAGGTGACGGTCACTTTACCCCACTCGGTGAGCAGGGCGGGGTGGTGCCCTTCCTGCTCGGCCAGTTCCCCGACCTGTTGGGTGAAGGTGAGGGCGTTGGCAAAGTTGGTGAAGGGGTAGATGCGCTCCAGTTGCAGCACGTTATCACGGGTTTCGAAGTTCCAGTCGGGAACCGAGAGCACCAGCTCCCGCATCTCCTCATCAGAGACCTGTGGTGCTCCTGCGCGACACGCCTCGCAACGTTCTTCTGATAGAGTAGTCATGGATATATGTTTTTTTATAAGTT
The DNA here is from genome assembly GCA_964344805.1 of uncultured Piscirickettsiaceae bacterium. Lineage (GTDB taxonomy): Bacteria > Pseudomonadota > Gammaproteobacteria > Thiopontia. Next base: position 451 of record CAYFOU010000235.1, read on the forward strand.
GCTGAGGGAATAAAATCGAGGCAACGGTACTCAATTAACCGGGCTCTTCGCAATAGGGACCGAATAAAAAATACCAACTAATGGAGTAGATGGGATGATTCGTGGCTGGATGGCGCTGTTGATAGCGTGCGTCGCTTTTTCAGTATCGGCAGAGAAGCGGCTGAAGGACTATCCACCACAGCAGGTGGCGGAGGATGTCTGGGTGATTCATGGGCCGAGAGCCTTTCCCAATATCATGAATCAGGGGTTTATGAATAACCCTGCCTTTGTGATTACTGCCGAGGGCGTTGTGGTGGTAGATCCCGGTTCCAGCCGTTATGCCGGGGAGATGGTGCTGCGGATGATACGCACCGTGACCGATGCGCCGGTGATTGCCTCCTTCAATACCCATGTTCATGGAGATCACTGGTTCGGTAATGAGGCGATCCGCAGTGCTTATCCAGATGCTCCGATCTATGCCCATCCAAAGATGATTGAGGATGCGAAGGCTGGAGAGGCGGAGCGTTGGAAGCGTAATCTGGAGCGCCTCTCTGGTGGCTTTACCGCAGGCACCCGGATTGAGTATCCCAGTATTCCTTTGAGTCACGGAGATGAGATCGTGATCGGGGGGAAGACCTTTCGTATGCACCACTACGGGGTGGCCCACAGTGCAAGTGATTTGATGGTTGAGGTGGTGGAGGACAAGGTGGTGTTTCTGGGGGATAACGCGATGGCACAGCGCTTTGGTGGAATGCAGAGCGGCACTTTCCTTGGCAATATCGATGCGCTCGATCAAATCCTGAAAACAGGGGCAGAGGTCTGGATTCCGGGTCATGGCCCCAGTGGCGGGCGTGAGGTGGTGACCACTTATCTAGACTATCTGAAGACGATCTATGAGACGGCGCGCAAGGCCTTCAATGAGGGGATGGAGAGTGGAGAGGTCAGTGCGATTGCCGCCGATAGCACTGTGACCTACCGGGATTGGGCGGGGTATGGTCTGGAGATGAGACGTCATGCGGTGCAGGCCTATCTGGAGGTGGAGGAGCAAGAGTTCTGATATCATTCCTCTCCGTTGCCCTCAGGTGCTCTGTTTTGCATTGAAGCAGAGAGAATCGGGAAAGCGGTGTAACTCCGCTACGTGCCCAACGCTGTAATGGGGAGTCTTCTCTTGATGATATTGATCCCACTGATCCTGGTGGTCGGGAAGGGAGAGAGAAGGCGCTGAACCAGAGTCAGAAGACCGGCCCGGGGGAGAAAGGGCCATACCTGGAACGTGTGGCTCCCATCTTTTTCATAAGGGGAATCAGATGAAAAAGCACACCTTCTCGGAGGCCGAGCGTGCCGCCGTCTATAAAGCGATCTACAACCGCCGTGATGTACGCGGTGAATTTCTTCCCGATCCACTTCCGGATGCGGTATTGACCCGGATACTGGATGCGGCGCACCATGCCCCATCGGTCGGTTTTATGCAACCATGGGACTTCCTGTTGATCCGCTCCAGAGAGAAGCGGGAGGCGGTACACCGGCTCTTTCTCAAGGCCCATGCCGAGGCGGCGGAGATGTTCCCGTCGGAGAAGCGAGAGACCTACAGCGGGCTCAAGCTGGAGGGGATTCTGGAATCCCCGCTCAATGTGGTGATTACCTGTGATCGTGCCCGAACCGGGCCGGTGGTGATTGGTCGCACCCATATGGCGGAGATGGATCTCTACAGTAGCGTCTGTGCGGTGCAGAATTTCTGGCTGGCGGCCCGCAGTGAAGGGGTTGGTGTTGGTTGGGTCAGCATCATGGACCCCGATGCGCTGAAGCAGACCTTGGAATTGCCGGAGTCGGTGGTGCCGGTGGCCTATCTCTGTGTCGGCTATGTCTCCTCCTTTCACGAGAAGCCGGAGTTGGAGAAGGCCGGTTGGTTGCCGAGGCTGCCGCTGGAGGAGGTGGTGCATCTGGAGCGTTGGGGGGAACAGCCGGATCAGCCATTAACGGAGCAGGGTGAAAGGTGTGGTTGATTAGTATCAACCCATCGGGCGTTATGGGTCGTTATCCTTCCATTCTGAAATAGAGAATAGGCTGTGTTATGGATAGAGAGAACCCCTTTGATCTGGAGAATGATGAGGCGTGGCAGCGCTGGCGAGAGCAGAAGCTGGAGCGGGCCGCCACCTCGCTCGAGTCGCTGATTGTCGAGGTCAACGACCCACGCAGACTCTCCGATAGTGAGCACGATGCACTGCTGGAGCGCTGTCGCCACTCCAATATGGCGGTCTATGTCAGTACCCTGACCGAAGAGGGGACCGATATCCCCCGTGCGGTCGGGGCGCGTTTCGGTTGTCTTAACCTCGATCACAATCGTGGGGCGGAGGAGGATGCGGTGACCGCGTTGACGGTACAGGAGGACCCACTGCACGCCCCCTATATCCCCTATAGTGATCGGGCCATTCACTGGCATACCGATGGTTACTACAACCGCCTCGATCAACAGGACTACGGGTTGCTGCTCCACTGTGTGCGCCCGGCGCTGGAGGGGGGGATCAATGGATTGATGGATCATGAAATGGCCTATCTGCTGATGCGGGAGGCTCATCCCGAGTATGTGGCGGCGTTGATGCAGCCCGATGCGATGGTGATTCCCAACCATGTAGTGGATGGGGAGGAGCTGCGCCCGGAGCGGGGCGGGCCGGTCTTCATGGTGACCGATCAGGGCAGGCTCCATATGCGCTACACCATGCGCAAGCGCAATATCGTCTGGAGTGAGGATCCGCTGGTGCAGGCTGCAGTGCAGTGGCTGTCGGAGTTGTTGAGTGGTGATTCTCCCTATATCTTCCATGGGACCCTGCAGTCAGGGTGGGGGTTGATCTCCAACAATGTGCTGCATGATCGCACCGCCTTTGAGGATGATGAGGATCCGGCCAGCAAGCGTCTGCTCTATCGCGCCCGTTATCACGATAGGATCCATCAGACCTGATGGAGCAGAGACTCTCCATAGGTCGCCAGTGCCTGCAGCACTTGTAGCTTCTCCGGGTTTTGTGCATGTTCTTCAGCCAGTGAAACGATCTCTGACTGGAACTGTTGGTAGTGGATGGTGCCTCCGCCATCCTCATCCAGAATGCGGTGTTGGCAGAAGCGCTGCCAGCGTTGTCGCTCGGTTTCATTCAGGGATTCGGGCCAGTTGCGGGCACGGTAGCGGAACAGCATCTGTTCCAGACGGGGATCATCGAAGGTGAATGGTTCCGTCGCAAGTTGCTCTGGTGTGAGGGTGTGGATACGGCGCATCAGCTGCTTGTCGTGCTGCTCGAAAAAGCCGCTGTAGATCATTCGGTCCGGGTCCTGCTCCTCTTCAAAGCGGTGGAGTTGATGGGCTTGAATAACCTGCTCACTGAAGCCACTGTTGTGTCGGATGGTCTCGGCATGCTGCAGCTGTTGAGCAAGATTGATGCCGAGCCGCTCCTGTGAGGCACCATCCAGCGTGTTGAGCGGGGCCAGTACCGGGCACTTGTTGATATGCACCGTTTTTAGTGGAATCC
>CAYFOU010000236.1:0-3926 GCA_964344805.1 uncultured Piscirickettsiaceae bacterium
TCTTCTTGTAGAGGCTGTAGAGGTGCTTCTCTCTCCCCTGAACCTCCGCCTCCAGATCGGTCTCCAGCAGTCGGCGTCGAATGGTCACCTCAATGGTGTCTAGAATCTCCTTGCGGTTGCCGCGTGCCTGCTGCACGGTCTCTCGCAGTACCCGTGCCCGCATCGGATAGAGATTTTCGAATCCCAGTTCGCGCAGCTCATGGGCAATCTTGCTCATCCCCAGCCGGTGAGCGATCGGTACATGGATCTCCAGCGTCTCACGGGCGATGCGGCGACGCTTGTCGGGACGCATGCCGGAGAGGGTGCGCATGTTGTGCAGGCGGTCGGCCAGCTTGATCAGGATGACCCGGATATCGCGGGTCATCGCCAGCATCATCTTGCGGAAGTTCTCCGCCTGTGCATGTTGTGGGCTCTCACTCTGCATCCGGGTCAGCTTGCTGACGCCATCGACCAGTTCGGTCACCTCCTCACCAAATCCATCGATCAGCTCCTTCTTGGTGCGGTCGGTATCCTCCAATACGTCATGCAGCAGTGCTGCGGTGATGGTGGTGTGGTCGATATGCATCCCGGCAAGGATGCGGGCCACCTCGATCGGGTGGTAGATGTAGGCTTCGCCGGTTTTGCGGTGCTGCCCCTCGTGCGCCTCTGCCGCAAACAGGTAGGCGTTGTAGATGGTCCGAACCTGTTCCTTGGTCAGATAGCTGTCAAGCAGCTTGACCAGATCACTGATCAGGAACTCCGGTTTGGTGGGCTCGGTAATTTAGGAAACCTCTTCGCTGCTGGTTTCCGTGGTGGCCTCTTCACCCTCGGCAGCGCCCTCTTCGTTGCTGGCTGTTGCCTCGGCGGCAACCGCAAGATCGGCGGCGTGGGCCGCAGCATTGATCTGATCGAGAATCTCGCGGCTCATCAGCCCTTCGGAGATCTCGCGCAGGGCAACCACGGTAGGCTTGTCGTTATCGAGAGGGACCAGTGGCTCTGCACCCATGGCGATCTGACGTGCACGCTCTGCGGCGATCAGGGTCATGTCAAAACGGTTATCGATCTTATCCAGGCAATCTTCAACGGTGATACGTGCCATCAGTCAGTACTCCAAACAAATCTTTTAAGGCAAAAGGGCGGTAATTCTAATGAAATCAGTGCGATTTCACCAGTGTTATTCCTCCAGTAGTTGCTCGATCATCCCCTGATGGCGCTCCTGTTGACGATCTTTATGCAGACGATGGGCGGTGAAGATCGATTTCAGCTCCTGTTTGGCGTGGTCAAACTCGTCATTGATGATCAGATAGTCATACTCACCGTAGTGGGACATATCCTCCACTGCCCCCTGCAGGCGGTGTTCGATCACCTCATCGCTGTCCTGACCGCGTTCGCTGAGGCGTTCGCGTAGCGCCTCCCTGGAGGGGGGAAGGATGAAGATGGATATCGCCTCGGGAATCTTCTTGCGCACCTGCTGTGCCCCCTGCCAGTCGATCTCCAGCACCACATGTTTGTCATGCTTCAAGGTCTGTCGTACCCACACCTCGGAGGTGCCGTAGTAGTTGTCGAAGACCCGTGCATACTCCAGAAAGCGGTCCTCCTCAATGTCCTGCTCAAAGGCTTCCACGGTGGTGAAATTGTAGTGCAGCCCATCCTCTTCGCCGGGGCGAGGGTCACGGGTGGTGTGGGAGATTGAGAGCTGGAGCTGATCGCGGCTCTCCATCAATGCTGCGTGCAGCAGGCTCGATTTTCCGGCCCCGGAGGGGGCAGAGACGATAAACAGGTTGCCGTGGCTCATGGGTGAATACCTCTCCGAATGTGGGGTGCCTATTGCGGGTTATTGTAACTTACCAGGAACAGGGAAAGTTGTAGCTGTTCAGATCGCCTCTGAAATTTGTCAGTGACCGCCTAAAGGTGTTGCTACGCTTCAAGGCAGAAAAATAGCGGATTTCAGGTATGAGCTGAATAGTTACAGGTTATTTTTTCCAGAACGCTGGCGAGAATAACACCAGGATGCTGAATACTTCCAGTCGTCCCACCAGCATGGCAAAACTGAGAATCCCCTTGGCGATATCGTTGATGTCGCCGTAGTGGGCACCAACATCACCCAGTCCGGGGCCGAGGTTGTTCATGCAGGCAGCCAGCGCGGAGAAGGCGGTGACCTGATCCAGTCCGGTGGCCATCAACAGCAGCAGCATGATGCTGAAGCTGGCGACATAGAGAGAGAAGAAGCCCCACACCGCAGAGATCACCTTCTCCGGCAGTGGTTTGTTGCCGATCTTGACCGGAATCTGCGCATTGGGGTGGATCAGCCGTGCGATCTCCCGCATCCCCTGGCGGAACAGCATCAGGAAGCGGATCACCTTCATCCCCCCGGCGGTGGAGCCTGCACAGCCGCCAATAAAGCTGGTGAAGAGTAGCAGCAGCGGCAGGAAGCTGGGCCAGAGGTAGTGGGAGGTGGTGGTAAAGCCGGTGGTGGTGGCGATCGATACGGTCTGGAACAGGCCGTGGCGGATCGACTCCCCAACCGAATCATAGGTATGTGAGGAGATTAGAAAGAGGATGGTAATTACCGCAGTGGTGGTAATAATAAAGAGGTAGGTGCGCAGCTCGGCATCCTTGCGATAGGGCTGTGTGGTGGCACGGCTGAAGGCGATAAAGTGGAGAGAGAAGTTGATCCCGGAGAGCAGCATGAAGAGGATCGCAATGCTCTCGATCAGCTGGCTGTCAAACCAGCCGAGGCTGGCATCATGGGTGGAGAAGCCGCCGATGGCCACAGTGGAGAAGCTGTGGGCGATGGCATCAAACGGGGTCATCCCGGCCAGCCAGTAGGCCACTCCACAGGCCACTGTGAGCCCCAGATAGATATACCAGAGCGCCTTGGCGGTCTCGGTAATGCGGGGGGTCAGCTTGTTGTCCTTGATCGGTCCGGGGGTTTCGGCGCGGTAGAGCTGCATGCCACCAATACCGAGCATTGGCAGAATTGCGACCGCCAGTACGATGATGCCCATGCCGCCGAGCCACTGCAGCTGCTGGCGGTAGTAGAGGATCGATGGTGGCAGTTGATCGATGCCGGTGATCACCGTGGCCCCGGTGGTGGTGAGGCCGGAGAGGGATTCGAACAGGGCATCATGGATGCTCATGTGGGGGGTGGTGCCGAGGGCGAAGGGGAGGGCACCGGAGAGCCCCAGTACCACCCAGAACAGTACCACCACCAGGAAGCCATCACGGATGCGCAGCTCCTTGCGGATGCGGCGTACCGGATACCAGATCACAAAGCCGGAGGTGATGGTGATGCTCATTGACAGCATGAAGGGGAAGGCGGCCCCATCCTCATAGAGCTGGGAGACCAGAATGGGAGGCACCATGCTGAGGCTGAAGATCATCAGCAGCAGCCCCAGTACACGTTGGATGACGAGTGGTTGCATGGTTGCTCTAGATTACGGTGCTTCTAAAAAAGCGAGAACTTCTTGCCCGCGGGCTGGAACAGCTTCTCCACATCATGGATACGGCGCTTGTCGATGAGGAAGAGAATCAGGTGGTCATCGGGCTGGATCACCGTGTCGTGGTGGGCGATCAGCACCTTCTCGCCACGGACGATGGCGCCGATCGAGGTGCCGGGGGGGAGCTTGATCTTCTCGATCATCTCGCCCACCACCTTGGAGTCGGCATGGACCACCGCCTCGGTTGCCTCGGCGGCACCGCGGCGCAGCGAGTGGGCCACCACTACATCACCCTGACGGACGCGGGCCAGCATTGAGCTGATGGTCACCTGCTGTGGCGAGATCGGTACATCAATGATGTTGTTGTCGACCAGATTGGCGTAGGCGGGGTTGTTGATCAGGGTCATCACCTTGTGGACCCCGAGCCGTTTTGCCAGCATTGAGGAGAGGATGTTGGCCTCATCATCACTGGTGACCGCAATGAAGACATCGATATCCTCGATATTC
>CAYFOU010000237.1:0-3917 GCA_964344805.1 uncultured Piscirickettsiaceae bacterium
GGATCCGGGCACCCAATGCCTGCAAAAAAACAGGTTTGCAGGATTTAGGTAATACTCTTCAGATGAACCAGCACCTCTTTTGAGTTGACCAGCTGATCCAGAACTTTCATTATCATTTCAGGATCATCAGCCTCTTTAAGCAACTCAAGCGCCTTCAGATCTTTCACTTGGAGTGTTTCTGTGGGGACTTCAATTTCAAGTTCCTTGTCAAACAACTCATTAAACTTCTCCTGGCTGATTTCCGAGATAATCTGAAGCATTACAAAGAAAACCAGCAACACGGTGACCAGGTCACCATAGGTAACCAGCCAGATCATCCTGTCTGATGTTCTCTTCCTCCCTGGCCGCTTCGGTTTGGAGGCAACATTTGCATGCTCACTCACGTTCTATACCAGGGTCTCTTTATCTCCAATCATGGATCGATCAATATTCATACTTAAAGAATATGCGCCTATTCATGTATTTTGAACTCTCTTCTTTTGTCTGCTGGAATAAAGGCCCCTGCCCGTTCATAGAGAATCATCGGGCTTTCACGGTGCATAATGCTGATTGCCCCTGAATAGACAATCTCCAGATTGATCACAGACAACGCCATATGGCTCTCCAGCTTTCCCGCCGCCGGAGAAAAGACCATTGTGGATAAAAAGGTACCATAAAATGTTGTGGTCAGGGCCAGCGCCATGGCGGGTCCAATCTGGGATGGATCCTCCATATTACTCAGCATCGAAATCAATCCAATAATGGTTCCCATCATTCCGAATGCGGGGGCATACACCGCCATTTTTCGAAAGATCTCCTGTATAACCATGCTTCGTGAAGTAACCGACTCAATTTCTGTACGCAGCGCACTGCCGATCACATCCTCATTCATATTATCTGATGCCAGCTGGAGTACCTTGTTGACCATCTTGGGTTGCTTATCTCCAGTAAGTTTCTGTAGAGACAAGAACCCATCCTTATGTGCATGACGGCTAATGGCAATCATTCTATCCAACATATCATTCGGATCTTGCCGGGAGTGGAAGAATACGGTGAAAAATGCCTTGAAGGCCTCAATGACATCTTCTATATGAAAGGTCAACAGAGTGGCTGAGATGGTGCCTCCAAACACCACCATCATACCTGGCAGATTAATGAAATCAGTAACATCTGCTTGATAGATGATGGCTCCTGCAATCATTCCAAGCCCAGAAAGCACCCCAATCAATGAAGCAATATCCACTCTATACCTCCCTCTTTAAAGACCAAGCCACCAAAAATGGAATATTTCATGCATATGGATAGCCAATGCCGTCAATTTTTCTAGCCATCAGGTCAATGTCAAGACGGCAGACTTCCAACAATAACAAGATGACAAGGAGTTCATCATGAAAATGAAAATAGCTTTGGCACTGCTTACAATCTCAGTAACATCAAATATGCTACTTTTTTCAGAAGATCATGTCCCGACAACCCAAATCACTCTAGATGACAATAGCACTTCCATACAGTTGGCATACAACGATTAAGCAGATGCTCTGAAAAAGCATCGGTATCTGTACCATCTTTAATGATGGTACAGTTCTGCAGTCATCCGCTTCGCATCTGACTGGATTCTGAACTGCTGTATCCGTAATTATCATGTTGTCGGAGTACTAGTCAAAAAGATCCAGTTCATTATTCTAACAATGCCTGTTGCTGTTCCATCAACGGAGAGCTTTTCTGTTCATGGTCATACTGCTCCAGCAGCATCTCATACTCCCCCACCAATAGTGGTCGGTCAATCGCATCCACCTTGTGAAGGTAACCATCAATGCTATCGGAGATTGCTCTCAGCCGCTTGAGCTTTTCAACCATCCGCACTTCATCCACCGGGATTGAACGCAATTGGTAGATCTCATCGGCGATTGTATCCAGTGCCTCCCGGCTGTTCTCAAATAGCCAGCGAAACAGGATCACCATATTGAATGCCACCAGCACCGGCGTCCACTCAATTGATTGGGGGGGCAGCGGCACAACGGCCGGAATCAGTGAGACCGTCACCATTCCACTGAGTGCCATCCACAGATATTCTCTTGATAGGCGGATCAACAGTTGGCTATAGATAAACCAGGCAAGGGTTGCTGCCAACATCAGGCTCATGCTCTGCAGTGAAATCAGCGCCTCTTTATAGAGATAGGCACTGATCCCGGTGGTTAGATAGAGTATGGCACCGAGTGCAATCATGCTGATTGCACGCCGCTTCAATCTCGCCTTGCGGTTGTTGGTCTGGAGGCGGGCCTCCTCGATTTCATGGATCAGTAGCGGTTCAGCATTGATCGCAAAGGGCACCATGATCCACTTCCACAGGTTCTTGTTCCAGCATATTGATCGGCACCTCTAGCATCTCTACCCCCACCTCTTTAAAAATGGTGCGGGTCAATGCCACACTCTCCTCCCAGCGTGACATATCCTCCGGTACCGTGGTCACTACCCGGCTGATTCCCGACTGGATAATCTTGGCGGCACAGCGGGAACAGGGGGGGAGTGGATAGACGTAGATGGTGTTACCGCGCAGATCGGCCCCGGAGAAGAGCAGTGCATTCTCCTCGGCATGGAGCACCAGCGAGTATTTGGTCTCCCGATCATGCAGGCGATGATCATCGGAGAGTCCCTGTGGAAATCCATTGAACCCCAGCGAGACCACTCTCTTGTCACTGGCCACCACCGCGCCCACCTGGGTACTGGGATCTTTCGACCACTTGGCCACATGGGCAGCCAACCCGAGAAAACGCTGGTCCCACTTATTTAGCTCTTCTGCCATCACTGAACTCCTCAAAACTATTGGCACAGTATAGCCATCTGACAAAAAAAACCGCCATACATTTAAAAATGTATGGCGGTTTTGATCTTAACTGCCCCGCTTTACTGAATCACAATATTGGGGAACTTGGTAGAGAAGTCCTTCTTCTGCTGTGCCAGCTTGGCAGAGGTACGACGTGCGATCTCGCGGTAGATCTGCGCAATCTGGCCCTCAGGATCGGCCACTACAGTTGGCTTGCCTCCATCAGTGTCGCTGCGGATCTCCTTGTCCAGCGGCAGACCGCCGAGGAAGTCGACATGTTCCTCTTCTGCCATACGACGACCGCCGCCCTCGGCGAAGATGTGCTCCTCGTGACCACAGTTGGAGCAGATGTGAATGCTCATATTCTCCACTACACCCAACACGGGAACCTCAACCTTCTCGAACATCTTCAGCCCCTTGACTGCATCGAGCAGTGCGATGTCCTGAGGGGTGGTGACGATGACCGCACCACTGACCGGAATCTTCTGTGCCAGTGTCAGCTGGGTGTCACCGGTACCTGGTGGCAGATCGATCACCAGATAGTCAACATCCTCCCACATGGTCTCTTTCAGTAGTTGCTCCAGCGCCTGAGTCACCATTGGGCCACGCCAGATCATTGGAGTATCTTCTTCCACCAGATAGCCGATCGACATGGACTGCAGGTGGTAGGAGTTGACTGGCTGCAGACGCTTGCCATCTGGAGACTCCGGTTTGGCTCCTTGTGCTCCCAGCATTCGAGGCTGACTGGGACCATAGATGTCTGCATCCAGCATACCCACATTGGCACCCTCAGCAGAGAGGGCCAACGCCAAATTGACTGCAGTGGTGGATTTACCGACACCGCCCTTGCCGGAGGCAACAGCAATGATGTTCTTGACGCCCTCTACCGACTGAACCCCCTTCTGCACTGCATGGGCAACGACATTCCAGCCCACATTTACAGTCACATCGGCCACGCCATCGACGGCCTTGATTGTATCACTCACCTTGGCCCCCAGTTCCTCAGCATATCCCTTGGCCGGGAAACCCAGCTCCACCTCAACAGTGACATTACCACTGTCGATCTGTATATCCTTGATCGATTTGGCAGAGATCAGATCGCTATCCAGATAGG
>CAYFOU010000238.1:0-3882 GCA_964344805.1 uncultured Piscirickettsiaceae bacterium
CTAGAGCCGACCATCAATGTATGGTTTGTGTGCCTATTTTTTATTTCAAAGTGATAGCGTAGCTCTTCGTGATTGCATAGCTCACAGCCTTCTTCTGCGGTTTCATGATCAATTGTATGTTCAGTAAAATACCACTCTCTGAAGGCTTCAGGTAATACTCCAGCAATTGAGAGTGGCAATATATTGTCTGCGACTCTTTGAGGGTATGTACTTACCATGCTTGCTTCCTTTTAAACATAACGCTCAGCATAAGGGGAGCGCTTTAGCGCATCCCTTTGATGCGCTTGTTGTATTTACTTGATACCTTCTTTTTCAAATCGGGCCAAGAGCCTTTTTTGAATAATTGGACCAAGAGACTGCCCATGTTCTTGCCCGGCAAGCATTCCCTCCTGTGTTACCTTCGGCAGAAGAGATGCCATTTTCCGACCTGTTGGTGTTTTATAGAATGCAACCATTTCTTTTAGCTCTGCAATCGTGAAATATTTATGGTAGATCGTGTATGACACCTTATTCAGAAAACCGTTAGCTATAAATTCATCATGCATGATCTTACCAATCTCATCCTGAACAATCGCAATGACCTTAGAATCTAAATTCTTCTGCTGTTGTGACATTGCTGCAATCATTTGATTTGAGACAGCTGTTCCCATCATTTCACCAACTTCAAGCGCCCCTGTTATTTTCAGCATTTCGTCTATAACGAGTTTCTTTTCATTAGTGAGCTCTTCTGCGAATAAAACTTGAGAAAAGGCAAATGCGGTTAAAGTTAAAATTATTTTGATCATTTTGAGTTCCTTATTAAATATATCAGTGTGTTATACGGAATGGCTTAATACTGTACTATGCGAAATCCGTATATTATCTGGGTGATTTTATAAAATTGATACTATCACCTTGTTTTGACAATGTGTGTTTCAAATTGTTACAGGAAAAAGCGGAATGGGGGTATGGTTAATTTGTGGTGGTGTGAAATCCATACACTTGTTGGGGATGGGTGTTCTGTCATCATCGTGGTTCTATGGAATAGTGTAGAATTTCCACCTTTGCTTTACTGTTTATATAACTTATAGATGTCCAAAAAAGTCCTGATCAAAACCTTTGGCTGCCAGATGAATGACTATGACTCCGCCCGTATGGTGGAGCTGCTGGAGAAGTCGCATGGCTATGAGCGTACCGAGGTGCCGGAAGAGGCCGATCTGCTGCTGCTCAACACCTGTTCTGTGCGTGAGAAGGCGCAGGAGAAGGTCTTCTCCCAACTCGGTTTGTGGCGTCCATTGAAAGAGGCCCGTCCCGGTGTGTTGATTGGGGTTGGCGGCTGTGTTGCCAGTCAGGAGGGGGATGCAATTCGTACCCGTGCGCCGTTTGTCGATCTGGTGTTTGGGCCGCAGACGCTGCATCGGTTGCCGGAGATGATTACCTCTGCCAATGCTGACCACAAGGCGGTGGTCGATGTCTCCTTCCCTGAGATCGAGAAGTTTGATCGCTTGCCGGAGCCGCAGGCCAATGGGGTCTCGGCCCATGTCAGTATTATGGAGGGGTGTAGCAAGTACTGCACCTACTGTGTGGTCCCCTTCACCCGTGGGGAGGAGGTGAGTCGTCCGTTTGATGATGTGATTGCCGAGGTGGCCACTCTGGTAGCGCAGGGGGTGAAGGAGGTCTCGCTGCTGGGGCAGAATGTAAACGCCTATCAGGGGGAGATGGAGGATGGGGAGATTGCCGATCTGGCAACGCTGATCCACTTTATCGCGGCAATGGATGGGGTGGGGCGTATCCGCTACACCACTTCTCACCCGATGGAGATGACGGATGCGTTGATCGAAACCTACGGTGAGGTGCCGCAACTGGTGAGCCATCTCCATTTGCCGGTGCAGGCGGGTTCCGACCACATTCTGCAGATGATGAAGCGCAGCCATAGTGCAGATCAGTATCGGGAGGTGGCGGCCAAGCTGCGGGAACAGCGTCCCGAACTCAGCCTCTCTTCCGATTTTATTGTTGGCTTCCCCGGTGAGACCGAAGCCGACTTTATGGCAACGATGGATCTGATTGCGGAACTCCGTTTTGATCGCTCCTTCAGCTTTATCTATAGCCCACGCCCCGGTACCCCTGCGGCTGATCTGCCCGATGATGTGCCCAAAGAGGTGAAACAGCAGCGTCTGGCTCGGCTTCAAGAGCGGCTTAACCAGATCGCGATGGAGATCAGTCGCGAGATGGTCGGTACAGTGCAGCGGGTGCTGGTCGAGGGACCTGCCCGTAAGGGGCCGGGAACCCAGGTGGCGGGGCGCACCGAGAACAACCGGGTGGTCAACTTCGAAGGGCCACTGCTGCTGACCGGCCACTTTGTTGATGTAAAGATTACTGAGGCGCTGCCCAACTCGCTACGTGGTGAACGAGTCAAATAGATGGAAACTGTAACCTTTGAACTGGAGCCCGCCGATAGTGAACGGCTGGTGATGTTGTGTGGTGAGGCCGATGGTCATCTGCGGTTGATCGAGAGCCGGCTGGGGGTGGAGCTCAACTATCGAGGCAATCAGTTCCGTATCAGTGGGGACCCACAGGCAGTGCCTGCTGCGCAACAGATACTGGAGAACCTCTACCAGCAGACCGAAGAGGGCGAGGTGGATGTGGAGGATATCCATCTGCTGCTGAGAGAGGTGCAGATGGAGTGGGCGGCGCATGAGGATGAGGAGGCTGCCGAGGTGGCCCGCTCCATCCCCGAGGTGACGATCAAGACACGCCACAAGGTGATTCGTCCACGTGGTCCACGACAGCGCCGCTATATGCATCAGATTGTGACCCATGATCTCTGTTTTGGCATTGGCCCGGCCGGTACCGGCAAGAGCTATCTGGCGGTGGCCAGTGCAGTGGATGCACTGCAGCGCGAAGAGGTGAAGCGACTGGTGCTGGTGCGCCCGGCGGTGGAGGCGGGGGAGAAGCTCGGTTTTCTGCCGGGGGATATGGCAGACAAGATCGACCCTTATTTGCGTCCACTCTACGATGCCCTCTATGAGATGCTCGGCTTCGAGAAGGTGACCAAGTTGATCGACCGCAATATTATCGAGGTGGCGCCGCTTGCCTTTATGCGTGGCCGCACCCTGAATGACTCCTTCATCATCCTTGATGAAGCGCAAAACACGACGGTGGAACAGATGAAGATGTTCCTCACCCGTATCGGCTTTGGCTCTACTGCGGTGGTGACCGGGGATGTAACCCAGATCGATCTGCCGCGCCATCAGCAGTCGGGGCTGCGCAATGCGATTCAGGTGCTGCAGGGGGTGGATGAGATCGGTTTCACCTTCTTTCAGTCGATGGATGTGGTGCGCCACCCGCTGGTGCAGCGCATTGTGCGTGCCTATGACGGGGAGCGGGTCTGATGGAGCTGGAGCTTCAAATTGCTACTGAGGCGGATAATCTACCGCAAGAAGAGGACTTTTGCCGCTGGGGAGAGGCGGTGCTGGTCCATATGGGGCGGGAGGATGCTGGTGAGGTGGTGATCCGCATTGTCGATGAGGTGGAGAGTGCCGAGCTGAATGAGCAGTATCGCAACAAGCAGGGGGCGACCAACGTGCTCTCGTTTCCATTTGAGGCTCCACCCGGTGTTCCAGCAGAGGAGCTGCCGCTGGGTGATCTGGTGATCTGTACAACGGTGGTGGCGCGAGAGGCAGCCGAGCAGGGCAAGATGATAACCGCCCACTGGGCCCATATGGTGGTGCATGGGGTATTGCATCTGCTGGGGCTGGACCATATCGATCCGCAGGAGGCGGAGGCGATGGAGGCTCGAGAGGTGGAGGTTCTGGCAACACTTGGATTTGCCGACCCCTATGCGTAAACTACTACCTAAATCCTGCAAACCTGTTTTTTTGCAGGCATTGGGTGCCCGGATCC
>CAYFOU010000239.1:0-3853 GCA_964344805.1 uncultured Piscirickettsiaceae bacterium
GTACTGATCGGTCACGATCCGCCGGAATCAGCGGTCACGATGGCCGGAATGCCCATGATCTCTTTAATCAGATTAACCTGCATGGCAGTATGGGCGGTTTCCATCAAGATAGCATCAACCTCTCTCTGTTTATCCTGCTCAAACCATTTCAGTACGTTGGCCAGGTGCCATATAGAGGGGTTACCTTCATGGACTGGGTTGGGAAAGCTCAGGTTATCTTTCAAGATCAGCTTTCTCATATTCTGGCGGGAAAAACCTAATAGTTCTGCCATGTCAGTGATGCCTACCAGATCAGGTGTAGCTTCGATCAGTTGTGTACTGGGAATGGCCTTTTTTACATCACGAATTGCAGAGAGAATTGCGTCATTGGCGCTATTGGCTTCACGTGAAAACTGCAATGCAATTCTGCCGGGTTGGCCGATGCCAATTAGGGCATCGTCGCAACCTGCTTCAGCCAACTTCTGAATGTAGAGTTCACCATTGGATTCTCCAGCAGGGAGTGAGAATTTGAGGGTGAATTCAAATACCTTCATGGTTCTGTTTCTCAGTGGCTCGTTGAAGTTGTGATGCAGAATTCACCGCAACGGCACTCCTTATCATTGGTTGGGCAGTAGATTTTTCCCCATGCATGGTTGCCGCCGGGTTCTACTTGCCATCCATGTTGTTCAGCGTATTGCAGCGCCTGTTCGATCTCCTTGTTTGGGTGCTTTTTGCGCTGCATTTTTTTATAGGGTGTATAGATCGTAGTTGAGAAATATCGGGTTGTCAATTGACAACTTACGAGGGTGTTGTATTTATCGATTACCGTTGGATAGTGCATGAATGGACCTATTTTCACAATTATTACAATATGTTACGTTTTGTTGATGGATAATGGCGCAAATCATCAGGAGAGCGATATGAAGGCACTATTACTGGTCGCCCATGGAAGTCGGTTGGCATTATCCAATCAGGAGGTGGTTGATCTGATCCCACAGATAGCAGAGGTGCTGACCGGTAATTTTGAATGGTTTGAAACGGCCTTTCTGGAGTTGGCTGAACCGGATATCCCCACCGGGATCAAAAACTGTGTAGATGCTGGTGCTGACTTCATTACGCTGGTTCCCTATTTTTTGGCTGCGGGTACCCATGTGATCAACGATATTCCAGCGATTGTGGAGCAGGCGCATCAGGATTATCCAGACTGCAGTTTTCAGATTACCGACCATGTGGGCGCCTCTTCGATGATGCCTGCGTTGGTACAGGAGATGGTGAAGCGAGTATGAGAAAGCTATTGATCGCTGTTTTGATGGTGTTTCCATTACTGCTGTCTGGTTGTGGAAGAACCTGTGGTAAAGGGATGACGGTAGTCGATTCGGTGGACCTTCAGCGTTATAGCGGTCATTGGCTGGAGTTGGCGAAAATTCCCAACCACTTTCAGGAAGATTGCGTCCGTAATGCCACTGCTGATTATCGTCTGCTGGATAGTGGTCAGGTGGAGGTGATGAATCGCTGCATCACTGCCAATGGTGAAGAGAAGCGGGCGGATGGTATCGCACGGGTGGTTGATCCGGTCAGCAACGCGAAGCTGGAGGTGAGTTTTGTTCGCCTGTTTGGGGTGCCACTGTTCTGGGGGGATTACTGGATTCTTGCGCTGGATGAGGGGTATCAAACGGTGGTGGTGGGGACCCCATCAAGAAAGTATGGCTGGGTGCTGGGGCGAGCGCCTGAATTGAGTGAAGTACGCTGGAGTGAAATAGAGGCGGTGTTGCAGGACAACGGTTACCGGGTCAGTGACTTTATCCGTAGCAGACTGCCTGAGTGATGTTTTTTTGGTCTATATCAGGTTAATAAATTTGCAATAAGAAAAATCTATTCAGTGCCTAAGGGGTTGTGCCGATAAGGAAAGTACTAGACCAGACAACAGATCTGGCAATAACAACAATAAATCGGAGAGACATACCATGGCCAAGCAAGTAATTGATGCACTGACCCCCTGCAACCGTGAAGAGTGTGAGGAGTTGATTCGTCTGTCGGCGATTACCGCGCTCTGGCTTGCAGTTTCAACCCAGGTTGTCTGGCTGCTGACCTGATAGCGGGAATAATTATTCGCTACCCTGTAGCAGAGATCCGCGCTGTCGTGCGTGAGCAAAGGCGCGCAGATAGAAGAAGACTGCCAGCCCGAGCCAGAAGAGGTTAAGGGCGGAACCTTTCCAGAACAGGTCCCAGCGGAATACCTCTTCAAACATCAGGGTGCGCATCCCTTCGTAGGCGTGGCTGGCCGGGATCATCCAGGAGATCGGCTGAATCACCGCAGGCAGGGTCTCGACCGGGTAGTAGACGGCAGAGAGCGGTGCGAGGGCGAAGACCAGCACCCAGGCAAGACTTTCAGCACCCAGTCCATAGCGCAGAATCAGTGTGACCACCCCAAGGCCGGTGGCCCACCCCATCACAATCAGTTGTGAGAAGAAGACCAGCAGCGGCAGCCCCATATCGAAGATGTTATAGGTGTAGAGGATGATCGCCAGAATGGCGGCGGCAAAGAGGCCAATACCGGTGCGGATCATGCTGATCAGCAACAGTGCGGCGATATGTTCCGACACTCTTAATGGTGATACGAAAAGATGGCCCAGATTGCGGGCGTACATCTCCTCAATAAAGGGGAGAGAGACCCCGAGGTGACCACGAAACAGCACATCCCACAACATGACGGCGGCCAATAGCACACCACTCGCCTGTGCCAGCCAGCTGCTGTGCTGGACAAAGAACTGGGAGATCAACCCCCAGAGAATCATCTGCACTGCAGGCCAGTAGATTAGCTCCAGCAGGCGTGGCCAGGAGCGGCGCAGCAGGTAGACGTAGCGCAACACCATTGCACTGACCCGCATCAGGGAGAAGTGGTTGTGGCTCATGCTTCTGCTTCCCCGCGTGCAATATCGAGAAAGACCTCCTCCAGCGTCCCGTGACCGTACTCATCGAGTAGCTGTTGAGGCGTGCCTCGGTTCACGATCTGTCCCTGACGCATCAGCAGTACCTGATCACAGAGTCGCTCCACCTCAGGCATATTGTGAGAGGCAAGCAGTACGGTGGCACCGGTCTCCTGTACGTAATTTTCCAGGTGACTGCGGATGCGGTCACCGGTATCGGGGTCGAGTGAGGCGGTCGGCTCATCCAGCAGTAGTACCTTGGGATGGTTGAGCAGTGATTTGGCCAGTGAGACCCGGGTCTTCTGTCCGGCGGAGAGGCTGCCGTAGGGGCGTGTGTGGAACTGGGCAATATCCAGCTCCTCCGAGAGTTGGGTAATGCGGTCCCTGGCATGGGGTACACTATAGAGTCGTGCATAGACCAGCAGATTCTCCTCCACGGTGAGTCGACCCGGCAGATCGAGGTAGGGGGAAGAGAAGTTCATCATCGGCAATGCATCGTAGCGATCACGCGTCATATCAACGTTGAGAATCCGAATAGCGCCGGAGTCGGGGATTAATAGTCCCAGCAGCATGGCCAAAGTTGTCGTTTTTCCGGCACCATTTCCCCCCAGCAGCGCGGTTACAGAGCCGGGCGCAACGGAAAAGGAGATGTCATCCACCGCACGCACTCCATCAAAAGAGCGAATCAGGTGCTCTATATCGATAGCAGGAGGGGAGTTTTTTGACTTCATCCGTGTTTTTGTAGGGGTTTTATCAGAAAAGCCCATTATACGTAGAGTTGGGGGTTGGCTCTCAATAGATCTTATTGAAGCTACCCACAATTCTGGCACGGGAAATGCTTATATAAAAGCGAAGGTCGTGACATCCTTCAAACCTTAAGTCTCATAATAACTATAACCTAAATCCTGCAAACCACTCGCAAATCAAGTAGAGAAAAGGCAGACTCC
>CAYFOU010000240.1:0-3840 GCA_964344805.1 uncultured Piscirickettsiaceae bacterium
ATGGAGGCGACCACCTTTGCCATCGCTGCCCCATGGATGCAGACCCCTTTGGGCTCTCCGGTAGTCCCCGAGGTGTAGGTCACCTTGACGGTATCTTCCGGCATCTCCACCGGCTGCTGTTGAAGATGTAGAGGGTGGACCGCAACGCCACACAGCTCGAACAGTTCGGCAATACGCGGCTCCATCGACGCATAGCGAAGCGGGGATTGGGTCAACAGCAACTCCACCCCACCATCATGGATCAGGTGGTTGACCTGCTGCTCACTGAAGAAGGCGGGAACCGGAACTGCCACCTTGCCCGCCAACAGCAGCGCCAAATCGATCACCATCCACTCCGGGCCGTTATCCAGATCCATCGCTATCGAAACAGCCGGTAGCGATTCAAAGTAGGCCGCACAGGCATCCACCTGCTCCACCAACTGTTGATAGGTAAGCGTGCAATGTGCACCCACCAGCGCTATCGCCTCCGGGCGGTCTGCGGCCACCGCACGGATCTGAGCAATAATGGCGTGCTCTTTTTGCATCATCAAAATGGGATGGAGAGCGGTTGAGCCTGCCCTATACGCAGCTGACAACCGGAGTAGTAGGCTTCACTCCAGATCAGCGCCGCCTTCAGTCGCTCTGCAGCCGATGCCTGTTCCAGCGCTCTGAAGCCCTGTTCAACATTGCCCGCAACCACCCGAGGTCGGGCCTCATAGTAGCTACCCCATGAGGCACCCCCATCCTCCAGCCGCTCCGGGGAGGCCTCAGCCAAGGTATAGAGCGGAATACCCAGGCGACGGAAGGAGTTGATCAGTGCAGGCAGCGCAGTAAAGGTGACCCACTCATATTCTGCCCCACGCAGGAAGGCGGTCAGGGTAATGATCAGCAGCCGTGCCCCCCCCGCCGAGTTGGCGGCCAGATTGCCGACCTCAATAATCCCTTCACGCGTTACCACCTGCCCTGCAGCGGCTGCAAGGGCACGCTCTATCGGCAAATCAAGATAGTGCTCCAGAAACAGCGGGGCCGATGCTGCCGGGTTCAAACCAAGCACCCCCTGCAACCCGCCTTCAGCGCCATCAATCCCCAGCAACCAGGGAAGGTAGTGCTGAACATCGGCACCATACTGCAGCTGAAACAGCTGGTGGACAAACTGCTCCAGCTCACTGCGACGCGCTTCGCGCTCGGAGACAATGGCAAGCTTCATCGGTAACCCTCTTCTATGATTCAATGAGGGATAGAGTAGAGTTGTAAACTTAAGATACCCTTAAGGGGTAGTTAAAATGGTCGGACCGCGCTCTCAAGCTTGAAACGCTCCACCATGTGAATCAGCAGATCGGACTGCTCATCCATATTCTGTGCATTGGCTGCCCCCTGCTCCACCAGCGCCGCATTCTGCTGGGTCATGGTATCCAGCTTCTCCAGCGCCTGATGGACCCGACCAATCCCGGCAGACTGTGCCTGACTGGTCGATGCAATCTCACTAATCAGCGAACTGACCTGGTCCACCGCCTCGACAATGGAACGCAACGCCTCACCGGAGCGATTGACCAGTGCATTGCCCTCCTCGACCCGTTGACCACTGCGCTCGATCAGGGCAGAGATCTCCTTGGCTGCAGCCGCTGCACGCTGCGCCAGATTGCGCACCTCACCCGCCACCACCGCGAAGCCGCGTCCATGCTCTCCGGCCCGGGCCGCCTCTACCGCCGCATTGAGCGCCAGCAGGTTGGTCTGGAAGGCGATGCCGTCAATCACTCCAATGATGTCGGTAATCTTCTCGCTCGACTCGGTAATCGCCTCCATCGCCTGTATCGCATCGATCACCACGGTGCCCCCCTCTTCTGCCTTCTGGCGAGCAGCCACCGCCTGTTCATCGGCCTCATGGGTACGTGCACTGTTCTCCTGCACGATGCCGGTCATCTGCTGCATCGCCTGTGCGGTATCCGCCAGATCCGCTGCCTGCTCGTTGGTGCGCCGGAACAGATTGTCGTTCTCCGCGACAATCTGCGCATTGCCCTGGTGGATCTGTCGGGAGGCATCCTGTACCTGCTTCACCATCTCTCCCAACGAGCCGAAGGAGTGGTTGAGTGAATTGGCCAACCGTTGTAGCTCTCCTCGATAATCAGCCGTTACACTACAACTGAGATCCCCCTCTGCCAGCGCTGCCGCTGCACCAGTGATCTCCTCCATCGCTGCCCCCAGGGTATCGAGAGAGCCATTGAGATTCTGCTTCAACCGGTCCATCTCTCCCGCCATGGTGATCTCCACCCGTTGAGAGAAGTCGCCCTCCGCCAGCGCCACCATCACCCGATTGATCTCCTCCATCGCCTGCCCCACCTGATCCATGGTTCGGGTGGTATTCTCCACCACCTGCCGATACCCCCCCGAGAGACTCACCTCCAACTGGTGGGAGAAGGCCCCCTCGGACATCGATTGTGCCAGCCCATCCAGTGCCTGCATGGTAACTTCAATCCGGTCTGCACTCTGGTTGATTCCCTGTTTCAGATCTCCCAGGTCCCCTTTCAGATCGGCCTCCAGTCGCTTTTCAAAATCTCCAAGGGCAATCGCCTCTACCACGGTATCGGCCTCACCAATCGCTACCTGGATAGTATCAAGCAGCTGGTTTACCGCCGTCGCGCTGCACCCCACCTCATCTCTCCATCGGATCGGCAGACGCAGGGATAGATCACCACTCTGCTGGATTTGACGCATCACCCTCGCCATCTGTTGCAGTGGTGGCGAGGTCAACCGATAGGTACCGAAGAAGATCGACAACGTCATCAACAACAGCAGCAGAAAACCACCCGCCATCACCTCGAAGAAGAGCGCGCTCTCCTCCTGCACCTCGGCATACTGATCCTTGGAGAGGGCCTGAATCAGATCCCGCACCTCTCCCAGCGACTCCAGCATGCGCCCGGTGGCCATCAACAGTTCGAGGTCACTCTCTTCCAGATCTTCCAGAGTGAAGCCTTCATCCACCTCAACAAATTGTGACAAGGTCTCCTCAACACCGGTCCAGAGCTCAGCAGCCTGCTCCATCTGCGCAAACTCCTCGTCATGCAGCAGATGCTGGTACTTCCCGCCAGTCACCCGACCAAAGAAGGCGGTAACCGTGGCACGCTCCAGCTCGATGGTCTCCAGCGCAGTGTTTCCCCAGCCACCACTCATTGCCTCATTGGCACCACGCAGTACACTCTCCACATGGAGTACCGAATCCCCAAACTCCAGTGCAACCTGCGCCTGCCGGTCAAACTGACCATACATCCGCCACACCAGTGCAAACAGGAGGATCACCAACAATGAGACTGCAAACCCTGCACTCCCGAGCTTGTGTGCAATCGGGAGGTTACGAAACCATCTCAACATGATCTTCCCCTGTTAACGCTCAACCGGAAGACCGGCCTTCTTCCAGCCGGAGAATCCATCTCGCAGCCAGTAGACGCGGCCATAGCCTTTACGAATGGCCAGTACCGCCGCCTTATAGGATTTCCATCCATAGGGGCCATCACTGTAGAAGAGCAGCATTGCACCCTTGTCTGTTGGCAGCTTGGAGAAGTTGAGGCGATCCTTTGAGGCATCAAAATCAACCCGCTTGGAACTCTTTGGCTTGAAGGGTAGCGATACGGCCCCCGGCATATGTCCCTTGGCGTAATTGAGTGCCTTGCGCATATCAAAACGGTGAACCGTACCGGAGAGCTGCTGCAGTTGCTGCGGGGTGATGATCTCTCCTCCCTCCAATGTATCGGGGGTAATCACCCGTGCGGCCTCGGCACCAGCGGTAATCAGCAGCAGTGTCGCCAGAGATACGGAACGAAAGGTTTTTAACATGATTGTACTCCTGTCCATTTTCATAAAAGATGG
>CAYFOU010000241.1:0-3807 GCA_964344805.1 uncultured Piscirickettsiaceae bacterium
CCGCATTCTTCGCCCCGGAGATACGCACCCGCCCCTCCAGCGGTTTGCCACCTACAATGCGTAATTTATCCATGCCTACCCCCTCAACTTGTACCCGGAGCGGAGAATCCACACCGAAATCAGGGTCAACGCTACCATAAACAGGGCGCTGATCCAGAAGCTCTGCAGATAGGAGATATCAGAGATCCCCAGGAAGCCATAGCGGAATCCATCGATCAGATAGAAGACCGGGTTCCAGGCGGAGAGCTGCTGCCAGAACGGAGAGAGATCCTGAATCGAGTAGAAGACCCCGCTGAGGAAGGTGAGCGGCAGGATAATGAAATTTTGAAAGGCGGAGAGGTGGTCATACTTCTCCGACCAGATCCCGGCAATAATCCCCAATGCCCCCATCACCCCGCTGGCCAGTACCCCGAAGAGCAGAATCAGCCCTACCGAATGGTAGCTGACCGGCACCAGAAAGGCAGCCACCACCAGCACCGAGCCACCAGTGATCAACCCACGCAGGATCGCTGCCCCAAGGAAGGCAAGATAGGTCTCCAGCGCCGACAGCGGAGCCAGCAGCATAAAGACGATGTTGCCATTCATCTTCGATTGCAGAATACTGGAGGAGCTGTTGGCGAAGGCGTTCTGCGCCAGCGTCATGATCACCAGACCAGGGATCAGGAAGCTGCTGTAGCTGTGTCCCTCATAGACCACCACCGCCTCTTCAAACACCACCCCAAACACCAGCAGGTAGAGCAGGGTAGAGACCGCCGGGGCAAGAATGGTCTGTACCGAGACCTTGAGGAAACGCCACACCTCCTTGCGAAACAGGGTCCAGCAGCCGTAGCGGTTAAAGCTCATGGCCCCTCTCCGGTCAACCCAAGAAAGACCTCTTCCAGCGTTGGCTCGCGCAGCTCCACCTCAATGCCGATCGCCGCCAGTTGCTGCATTACCTGCTGCTGTTGACCGCTCTCACGCGGAATACGAATCTGGGTACGGTTACGGCTGCGGGAGACAATCGCCCGCTCGATCTCATCGGGCAGCACTCTATCCAGCAGCCCCTCCACCACACCAATCTGGTGCGCATACTCGGCGATCAGCTCCTGCTGATCATTGAGCGCCACCAGCGCCCCCTGGTTGAGAATTGCAATGCGGTCACACATCGACTCCGCCTCCTCCAGATAGTGGGTGGTCAACACAATGGTGTGTCCCTCCTTATGGAGGCGGTGAGCAAAGCTCCACAGTGCGCGGCGCAACTCGACATCGACCCCGGCGGTTGGCTCATCCAGCACCACCACCGGCGGACGGTGGACCAGCGCCTGGGCAATCAACACCCGTCGTTTCATCCCGCCGGAGAGACGCTGGAGGTTCTCATCACGCTTGTCTATCAGGTTCAGCGTCTCCAGCAGCTCCTCCAGCCAGGGGTGGTTCTCTTTGCCAAAACCAAAATAACCGGACTGGATGGTCAGCATCTCCCAAACCGTGAAGAAGGGGTCATAGACCAGCTCCTGCGGCACAATACCGATATGGTTACGGGCACTACGATAGTCACCAACGACATCATGTCCCATCACCTGAACCTTGCCCGAGGTGGCTCGCACCAGCCCCCCCATGATATTGATCAGCGTCGATTTACCCGCACCATTGGGTCCCAGCAGGCCAAAGAACTCCCCCTGCTCAACGCGAAAACTGACCCCCTTCAGGGCATGGGTGGTGGGATACCGCTTCTCCACCGAGAGCAGTTCCAGTGCGGGCGCCTCCATGGTTACTCCAGCGACAGCAGTGCATCGACGCCGCCAATGCGAGCCAGTCTCTGCAGCGCGTGAGGCGTGTTGAAGAAACGGAAGGTTCCCTGTCTCTGCTGCATCATCCGTCCCCACTCCAGCAGCAGGGCCAGTGCCGAGCTGTCTACTCGCCGCACCCCTTTCAGATCCACCTGCAGTGTGGTCACCGACTTGAACAGCGGTAACGAGTGCTTCAGTGTAGAGGCAACGGTTGCAAAGGTAATCTCCCCCTTCAGCAGGAAATGGTCCTCTTCAGCGCTCAGCGAGAGTCTGCTCACCCCTTTTTCTTCTCTTTCTGTTCCTTGTTGTGGCCGGAAAGGCGCTTGATCAACCCCTCCAGTCCCACTTTGCGGATCTCGGCACCGAAGCTAGAGCGGTAGTTCTTCACCAGACTCACCCCATCGACAATGATGTCAAACACCTTCCACGCCTGCTGCTTGTCGAGGCGAACCCGGAACAGTACCGGTACTGCAGGGGCACCATCCCCACCGGAAAACTCCGCCTTGACCACCGCATCCTTGCGTTTGGGATCATGGTGGAACGGCTTGAAGATGACCTGCTTGCCACGGAACTCCAACAGCGCACTGGCATAGGTGCGAATCAGCATATTGGTGAATTCGGCCTGAAAACGGCTGCGCTGATCGGCGGTGGCACTGCGCCAGCTCTTGCCCACGATCCAGCGCGACATCAGCTCCATATCGAGAAACGGCAGCACAAACTCATCCACCAGCTCGCGCCCAACCGCCTGCACCTGATCCGGGTTGGCCTTCATGAAGGCCTCCTTCTGCTCCAGACGCTCAAAGACCTGGTTGGTCAGTCGCTGCATGGTGAGGTCCGGGGTCTCGGTTGCCGCCTGCAGATGACTCGACAGCGTTACAAAGAGGGCCAGTATCCAGATAAAGGTTCGGTAGATCGGGTTCATAGTGGGTTGCCTGAAAAAGTAAAAAATGGGGACAGTGTCTATTTTCGTCGTTTCCAATAACTCAAACAAGTGATGAATATCACAAAATTCAGCTACTCCTTATCCTCTACCTGATTGAAGAGGAACTGCCCGATGATCTGCTCCAGCGCAATCGAGGACTGGGTCATGCGGATCTCATCACCCGGATAGAGAAAGCCGAACGCCCCGCCCCCCGGCTCCAGCCCGATATACTGCTCACCCAGCATCCCGGCGGTGAGAATGCTGGCCGAGGCATCCTCGTAGAGTACCGTGGAACAGGCTGGTGGACGTCCAAATTTTCCGCACAGCAGCAGCTGCCCCTGCTCATCAAAGCGCTGCTCCCCCTGCTCTCCCAACTGCTGCAGCGGCAGCTTCTCCGGGTCAATCTCCATCCGCACCACCGCACGGTACTCCTGATTATCAATATGGATCGAGGTGACCCGCCCCACCTGCACCCCGGAGATGGTGACCGGAGCCCGTACCCGCAGCCCGCCAATCTCGTCAAAACGGGCCTCCAGCTGATACCCCGCATCACTGCTGTAGCTACCAAGATTTCCGACATAGAAGGCCAGCGCCACCAGTGCCGCAATGCCCAGCCCGACAAACAGGCCGACCCAAACCTCCAACGCTCTACTCTGTCTCATCATTTACGCTCCAAACATCAGTGCCGTCAGCACAAAATCCAGCCCCAATACCGCCAGCGAGGCATGCACCACCGTACGGGTGGTGGCCCGTGACACCCCCTCCGAGGTGGGGGTCGCATCATACCCCTCAAACAGGGCGATCCAGCTCACCACAAAACCGAACACCACACTCTTGATCACCCCACTGAGCAGATCCTCATAGACATCGACCCGCGCCTGCATCTGTGACCAGAAGGCGCCGTCATCCACCCCCAGCAACGGCACTGCAACAAAGTAGCCCCCCACCACACCGCAGAGGGTGAAGATTGCGGTCAACAGCGGCAGGGAGATAAAACCGGCCAGCAACCGAGAGGAGACCACCCGATGGACCGGATCGACCGCCATCATCTCCATCCCGGAGAGCTGCTCGGTCGCCTTCATCAGCCCGATCTCGGCAGTCAGCGCCGAACCAGCCCGA
>CAYFOU010000242.1:0-1801 GCA_964344805.1 uncultured Piscirickettsiaceae bacterium
GATATCACCCTGACCACCACAGTTGATCTGGCAGCAGGAGGAGGTGATCTTCACTCGGTTAGGCATCTCTTCCTTGACGAATTCATCATGCAGCTCATCCATCAGTGCCTTCACCACACCAGAGGCGTCGGTACCCGGGATGTCACAATGCATCCAGCCCTGAGTGTGCGAGATATTGGTAATGGATGGACCGGTACCACCAACAGGGAAGCCCTCTTCGTTCAGCTTGGCGATCAGCGGCTCAACGTTGCTCTCATCCTTGCACAGATACTCTACGTTATTACGGGTAGTGAAGCGCAGGTAGCCATCACTGAACTCATCCGCAATATCAGCCAACAGGCGAATGGTGTAGAGGTCGAGCTGACGCTGTGTACCACAGCGGACACTCCAGATTTCGTCACCAGACTTGGCTACGTGGTGCAGTACACCTGGACGAGGACGGTCATGGAACTTCCACTTACCGTAGTTATCCTTCAGGGTTGGGTGCATGAATGGGAACGCATCAGGTACTCCCGTCTCATCCGGCATGCGTGGTGCTTCTGCCATATCTATTCTCCAATTACTTTATATTGTTTGAATTAATTACTTTTCAGCTTGGTCAAAGCGCTTTACGCTATCACGCGCTCTTTTTTTCGTCCCACTTGGCAACCTCGTCATCCCAATCATCCATACGGACGTAAGAAGACTGACGTGGGCTGTCGATCATGGAAGGATCAACCTCCAGATCCATGCCTTCGAGGTAGGCCGGCAGACCGATACGCTCGATCATCTCACCTGAACGCTCGTGCTCCAGAGCATTCTCTGCAAAGAAGTCAACGTGATCACCACACAACTCAAGGAACGCCTCCTTCTCATCTTCAGTCTCAACCTTCATGAATGGAACAATTACTGTACCGAACATGTCGCCCACCTTCAGGGTACGCTTACCACCCATCAACACAGTGATACCCTTGTCATCACCCTGAGCCAGAATCGCATCGCCATCCTTGCCCACATACTTCTCACTAACAGAAGAGACCACGTTGATGCAGTGCATGCAGCGCACACACTGCTTGTTGTCGATAGTCAGAGAGGTATCCTCCGCCATCTCCATACACTGACCTGGGCAACGGCTGGTGATGTTGTCAACAACATGCTTCACGCCCTTGTCCGCAACAAAGGCCTTCCAGCCATCCTGATTGACCTTGATATCGTCACGCCAGGTTCCGATGACCGCCATATCTGCACGCTGAATCGCATTGGTGCAATCATTAGGGCAGCCAGAGAACTTCCACTTCATCTTGTATGGCAGCGCTGGACGGTGCAGATCATCAAGGAACTCGTTGATGGTTGCACGCATCATGTCGCCTTCGTCGTAGCAGGACTGCTCACAACGCGCCGCACCTACACAAGAGACTGCGGTACGTACTGCTGGGCCAGCGCCACCCATATCAAAACCAAGCTCGTTAAACTGGTCAAATGCTTCCTGAACTCCCGGGGTGTCTGTACCCTGGAACATGATGTCACCAGACTGGCCGTGCATGGCCACAAGGCCGGTACCGGTCTTCTCCCAGATATCACACATATCGCGCAGCAGCTTGGAGCTGTAGTGGTTGCCCCATGCTGGCATGATGCGAATGGTATGGAACTCCAGCGCATCAGGATACATGGTCTCGCCACTCTCATCCTTCAGCTCAGAGAAGCGAGGAATAACACCACCACCGTAACCGATAACACCTACAGTGCCGCCCTTCCAGTAACCGCGACGGTTGATGAAGGACTGCTCCAGCGTACCGATCACACCGCGCATCATCTTGGTGTG
>CAYFOU010000242.1:1854-3692 GCA_964344805.1 uncultured Piscirickettsiaceae bacterium
TTTAGCTTGGTTTTCTCTGACATTTGTAAGGTGCTCCTTAACGTTTACCAGTCAATTCACGTTCATTCAGTTGTTCTCTTCTGGCCCCCTCAAAAATCACTAGAGAGTGGCTTGCCAAAAAAGAGGTGTTCTTTGTTAACCGCCAATATCCGAGTCCACAACATCAAACTCTTCTCAAATTGCGTCACGCAGTATGTCAGAGCAATCCAGGCGATTCAACGCCGTTTCCGCAGGCAATCGGGATACCCCATCTATCCCCAATGGGATATAAGCGAATCGGTTTATAATAAAATCATGAAATTACAATATACCTCCTGGGAACTGGGGTACGATTCCCCCTTGTTCTTTGATGAAAAGAGCCTTAATCTAAAGTAAAACACTAGGTTATTACCAAAGAGGCCGTTATGCTGAATTTGAGTGAAGTGCTGATGGAAAAGCAGCACGAGATGGAGACCTTCGAGGATCTGGAGCGGGCCGTACACGATATGGCCCGCGCCAAGAACGAGCGCTTTTTCCGTATGGATGTACGCCCCCCCTTCACCGATACTCCGGAGAATTGGGAAGATCGACTTGAAGCAGCTTTCTACTAAGGGCATTGAATCATGAACCAACCTGAAGTCATGGATCTGCTAAACGAGGAAGAGGAGAGCCTCGAATCCAAAGAGTCACGGATGGCCGACCTGGAACTGCGTCTGCAGGGAACTGCACCTTCCGATGAACGCGCCCGACTACTGCTGGACTATGGAACGCTCCTGCTCGATTTTCAGCGCAAGGAGGATGCCTGGGGTGCTGCAAAAGAGGCCTTTGACCACTTCTCCTCTACCGAAAATTGGGAACTGGCAGTCACGGCTACCGACATCCTGGTCTCTGCCGACCAGAAAGATTCCCTGGTTGCACTGGCCCACGGCATCTGGCTCGGGATCACCTACCCCATCAACCCCGAGACCACAGTAGCGATCCTGCAGCACATGGTCGACGAATCCCCGGTTGGCTCTGATACCGCTGCCGTAGCCGCAGTAACCGCTCACTTCATCGCAGACCGTCGAGGTGGTGAAGGCAAATCTGGAGAGAATATCCGCTTCTTCACCAGCCAACGACTGGCCGAAGTGGCCTTCCACCACCGCAACATCAAGAATCAGGAGGAGTTTGAGATCTGGATGACGGGTAATGAATTCGATAATCCCGACTCCTTCCTTCCCAAACTCTCGGCTGCAGTGGATGCACTCGCCAGCGGCCATTGGTGGATTGATCGTGATGTACTGCGTGAGCAACTGCCGGAGTAAATTTCCATGTCGTTTTGGGAAGAGGATGAGAAAGAGCAGCACATCATCATATCGGATGATGTAGTCGACCTCAGCTTTCGCATCCAGTGCAAGGCACTCCCTGTCGATCATGGCTGGGCATTGAGCCGGGCTATTCTTGAACACCTCCCCTGGATCAGCGAAGAGCCGCTGGCGGCCCTGCACCAGATTCTGGTGGCTGAATCGGGCAATGGTTGGCTCTCCCCGGAGGGCGGCGATGCCCTGCTCTACCCTTCACGCCGCACCCGCCTCACGTTACGCCTCCCCAAACATCGGGTTGATGAAGCACAAACCGCACTGGATGGATGTATACTGGAGCTGGAACCATTTCCGCTGCAGCTGAGCCGCCCGGAGGTACAGCGACTCAGCAAGCTGACAACCCTCTACACCCGCTTCGCCCTGTTTGAATCAGAAGAGAGCGAAGAGCAGTTTATGGAACGTATCCAGATAGAACTGGCACACCGTCAGATCCATCCCCGAAAGATGGTCTGTGGTCGCCAGAACCTGATCAGAACAGCGGACGGCATACGAGTCACA
>CAYFOU010000243.1:0-3676 GCA_964344805.1 uncultured Piscirickettsiaceae bacterium
TGCGGCAACCAAAACCAAATCCGCCTGGGCTACTGAAATTCAAACTCAGTTGAGAGCCGCAACAGGAGGCACAGAAACCGTCGCCTATGATTCAACCAACGACATCTATACCATTACATCAACGGGTGGCTCAGGCCCCACTTCTGTTATTAGTGTGACACAGGCTGATGAAGGAATGGCCCTATTCGGCTTTACCAGCACCTTTGAGTCCAGTATCTCTCTGGCTGGCGAGGCAGCATCCAACCGTGAGCTCTCTATTACAGTCGATGGCGGAGAACCAACCACTATCACTCTGCCAGAAGAGAGCAAGACTACAGCTGAATGGGCCTCTTATATCGAAAGTCAGATCTCTGGTATTGATATCACATTTGACGACACCAACAACCAGTTCACCATCACCTCAGCCACCACAGGAAGAAGCTCTTCCATTGCCGTCACCGGAGATGTCAGCAAGTTGGGGCTAACCACTGCCGGTACCACCACAGCAGGCAGCGATGGGGACCAAAATCAGATCCGAATGACTCATTATGATCTGGATGACACAACCAACGCATTAGGAGCCATTCTACTCTCTACCGAGCAGCTCGATTCACAGGAAAATTCTACAAACATGCTCAGCAAGCTTGACGACGCCATTGGTTTTGTCAGCAATGTTCGCGCCCATTTTGGTGCAATCCAGAATCGTCTAACCCATACTGTAGATAACCTGCGGAACATGCATGAGAACAGCTCTGCAGCCCGTTCACAGATACAGGATGCCGACTTTGCAACCGAATCTGCCGAAATGGCACGACTCAATGTACTGAAACAGGCCGGTATGGCCATGCTCTCACAGGCCAATCAGGCACCACAGCAGACCTTGAAACTACTGCAGTAATTCACAAGAAGCTAGCAATATCTACTCAAGTATGCAGGAGAGTAATCATGCCTAAACAGAACCAAGCCATCAACGCTATGACTCCAAAGGATAAAACAGCTACCCTAAAAAACAGGGAGGCTGCTCTGGAAATAGCTATTGCTGAAGCCACTCCGCTAGAGTTAATCCATATGCTGATGCATGGTGCGGTAGAAAAACTGGAGGCCGCCCGCCTACAGCTGATAGAAGACAACCCAGATGAGATGGAGCTGTTACTGATAAAAACAGCCAAAATTGTTACCTACCTACGCCATTCATTGGACAAGGAAATTGGCCAAGAGTTTGCCCATGAACTGGACGAAATCTACTGCTTTGTTCAGCAGCAGCTAGAGAAGGCTCACTATGATCAGCGTGATGTAGTAATCGCCATGGCCCAAAATGCAATGAAACAGGTCACCACTGTATGGCAAAACGGTATGTTGCAATGGGAAGTCATTTCAAAAAATGGAGGCCCCATCCCTCACACGTTACTGTGTCATTTAAAAAGCGTAGCAACCATTCATTAACTCTTCACAAAATATCAAAGACTACACCGCAGGAGAAGCACAATGGAAATTCAATCATCCCCCTTTCAATCGCACCTTATCCAACCAAACAAAAACCAGATAGCCAATACAGATGAGAGCAGCAACATTAATAACATCCGTGCAAAAGATAACGCAGCATCACAGCACCCCACAACCTCTATTGAGCGACTCTCTCAAAAGTTGATCAATGATAGCAACGCAGAGCAGACAGAAAAAATTGCCGAGATTAAAGCAAAAATAGCGGCAGGCACATTTGAGATTGACACTGCTAAAATCGCTGACCGTTTCCTTGAGCAAGAACGCATGCTCCTGCTGTAAGCTGACTCACATCACTCACCAATAAAAAAGCAGGATGACCATTTCATGAAGGCTTGGTAGCACCCTTCACTATTTAGGGTCAAATTCCGGATCCATATAGCGATAGAAGAGTGGGTAGATACGCTCCAACC
This sequence comes from uncultured Piscirickettsiaceae bacterium, assembly GCA_964344805.1. Lineage (GTDB taxonomy): Bacteria > Pseudomonadota > Gammaproteobacteria > Thiopontia. The sequence goes on from CAYFOU010000243.1 coordinate 1,893, forward strand.
AGTCATCATCAATGGTCATCGCACCGATCTTGGCAAACATCTCCAGCAATACCAATTCACTGACGTTCTCTTTAACACCATGGAATTCAGCCAGACGCTGCTTGAAGGCGCGGTTGAGCTGGCTAATATTACCGTAGATCTTGGTCAACCCATCAAGGTGAAGTACAGGCTCCTTACCATGGGCAGAGCGTACAAATTGCGCCACCATATAACCGGAGATGGCACGGAAAAAGGTCTCCTCCATTGAGGCAAAGGGCTGGTGAATATAGGCCATTGGACGGAATACATCGAGCATCGGACAGCCGCTGGTGGCCATGATCAGCCCCGCCAGCGAGTTCAACCCCTCTTTCAGTTCACACTGTTTGCCGATCTGCTTCTCACGGAAGGTAACTACCGTAGTAATCCTGCGATCAGGACGATCTTCCTTGAACGGGACCAGCACCCGCCCCAGATTGAAGGCAACCGGGCAGAATGGGGTTTCATCCACTGACAGGGTACAGCCAGGGCATTGATGAAATTCAAGCTCCATCCATGGCCTCGATTCACCGATGATCGAGGAGGAGGTGAGATCCAGACTGTAGTCATCCAGCACCAGATCAACGATCTCGGTACGCTCCACATCAAAGGCAAACTTGTATCGTACTTTCATAGCACCACTATTCCCTGATCGCAGCCGTCACCAGCTGGAACGCCTCACGGTGCTGCTCACTGCTGCCTCGATCTCTATTGCACACCCCCCATTCAGCTCTTCTGCCAATCCCTCGAAACCGACCACACTGAGCGTTGCCAACATCACCGCCCGCTCTCCACAGCTGAGCCACTCTTCCGCACTGCGCACCTGCCGTAGAAAGGCGCCGTTACTATCGATATTGAACAACCTCACATGGGAACGAAATGCCTTCCAGTTCTGCAGAGAGCGGATATCGATATTCCAGGCACGCTCAATCAGGCGTGCCCCCATGCCATCCCGAAACCGGATAAAGGTTGAATCCTCCACAGTGACCTCTCATACCATCAGTCGAGGCCCGCCTCGGCCATCTCCACCGCGCGGAACACGGCACGCCCCTTGTTCATGGTCTCCTTCCACTCCAGTCGTGGAATCGAGTCGTGGACCACACCGGCACCGGCCTGAATATGGAGCTCACCGTGCTTGATCACCGCAGTACGGATCGCGATGGCGGTATCCATATTGCCGTTCCAGCCGATATAGCCAACGGCACCGGCATAGATCCCACGCTTGACCGGCTCCAGCTCATCAATGATCTCCATCGCCCGAATCTTTGGCGCCCCACTGACGGTACCGGCCGGAAAGGTGGCGCGCAGTGCATCCATTGCACTCATCCCCGGCTTCAGCTTGCCGGTTACATTGGAGACAATGTGCATCACGTGGGAGTAGCGCTCGATCTTCATCTTCTCGGTCAGTTCAACACTGCCGGTCTCGGCAACCCGCCCCACATCGTTGCGCCCCAGGTCAATCAGCATCAGATGCTCGGCCAGCTCCTTGGGATCATCCAGCAGCTCCTGCTCCAGCGCCAGATCCTCCACCTCGCTGTGACCGCGACGACGGGTACCGGCAATCGGGCGCACGGTAACCAACCCATCCTCAACCCGGGTCAGAATCTCCGGCGAGGAACCAACCACGTGGAAATCCCCCAAGTTGAGATAGAACATATAGGGGGAAGGATTGAGGGTACGTAGCGCTCGATAGAGGTTGAGCGGTGGCGCCTGAAACGGAATCGAGAGACGCTGCGAGATCACCACCTGCATCACATCCCCCTCGACAA
>CAYFOU010000244.1:0-3667 GCA_964344805.1 uncultured Piscirickettsiaceae bacterium
CCTCAGGCCCGAGCTTGGTGTCCCGCGCCATGCAGGTGAGCTCTTCGATATGGATCGTGGTGTAACGATCCTCCTCGACCACACGCTCGGAGATGAGGATGGAGTCCTCGAAGTTGTAACCGTTCCACGGCATGAAGGCAACCGTCAGGTTCTGGCCCAGTGCCAGCTCACCCATATCGGTGGATGGACCATCCGCCAGTACATCGCCACGGGCAATCTGGTCCCCCGGCTTCACCAGCGGACGCTGGTTGATGCAGGTGTTCTGGTTGGAACGGGTGTACTTGATCATATTGTAGATATCGACACCGGACTCACCCGCATGGGTCTCATCATCATTGACACGCACCACCACACGGCTGCCATCGACAAAGTCGACCACACCGCCACGCTTGGCAACCACCGCAACACCGGAATCAACCGCCACATCACGCTCGATACCGGTACCGACCAGCGGCTTCTCGGCACGCATCGTCGGCACCGCCTGACGCTGCATGTTCGCCCCCATCAATGCACGGTTCGCATCGTCGTGCTCAAGGAACGGAATCAACGAGGCCGCAACCGATACGATCTGACGTGGAGAGATATCCATGTACTCAATCAGCTCGGGAGCAGCCATGGTGAACTCGTTCTGATAGCGGCAGGAGAGCAGATCATCGGTCAGCTTGCCATTCTCGTCGGTATTTGCACTCGCCTGTGCAATATGGAATCGGATCTCATCATAAGCGGAGAGATACTGCACCTCATCCGTTACCTGACTATCCACCACCTTGCGATATGGGGTTTCAAGGAAACCATACTCATTGGTACGGGCATAGACCGCCAGTGTGTTGATCAGACCAATGTTTGGACCTTCCGGGGTCTCAATTGGGCAGACACGACCATAGTGGGTTGGATGCACGTCACGCACCTCGAAGCCGGCACGCTCACGGGTCAGACCGCCTGGGCCCAACGCGGAGATACGACGCTTATGCGTCACTTCCGACAATGGGTTCACTTGATCCATAAACTGAGAGAGCTGGCTGGAACCAAAGAACTCCTTGATCGCCGCCGAGATCGGCTTGGCGTTGATCAGCTCCTGCGGCATCAAGCCATCGGATTCCGCCAGATTGAGACGCTCTTTCACCGCACGCTCAACACGCACCAGGCCGATGCGGAACTGGTTCTCGGCCATCTCGCCGACACTACGGATACGGCGATTACCGAGGTTATCGATATCATCGACCAGACCACGGCCATCCTTGATCCCGATCAGGGTCTTCATCACATCGACGATATCCTCATTGGAGAGAGTACCCTCACCGGTCAGCTCCTCACGGGAGAGACGGCGATTGAACTTCATCCGTCCTACCGCAGAGAGATCGTAGCGGTCAAAGCTGAAGAAGAGGCTGTGGAACAGATTCTCTGCAGACTCCTGTGTAGGCGGCTCACCGGGACGCATCATCCGGTAGATCTCTACCTGCGCCTCCAACTGGCTGTTAGAGGAGTCATTTCTCAGGGTATCGGAGAGGTAGGCACCACGATCCAGCTCATTGGTATAAAGCGCCTTGAATTCAGTCACACCCGCCTGCTGAATTTGCTCCAGCAACTCTTCAGTCAGCTCATCATTGGCAGAGGCGATCAACTCACCGGTATCGGTATTGATCAGATCATGTGCCAGAGTACGACCGATCACAAACTCGGATGGAACATCCAGATTGGTCAGCCCCGCCTTGTCCATCTCACGGATGTGGCGGGCGGTGATCTTGCGCCCGGACTCTACAATGGTCTTGCCCTTGGCTACGATATCAAAGCTGGCCACCTCACCACGTAAACGCTCGGGGATCACCTCAAACTGGAAGCCTCCCTCACCACAGCCGATCTGATCCATATCGAAGAAGAGATCGAGAATCTCCTGCACACTGTATCCCAATGCACGCAGCAGAATGGTTGCCGGCAACTTTCTGCGGCGGTCGATACGTACGTACATCAGATCCTTGTGGTCAAACTCGAAATCGAGCCAGGAACCACGGTAAGGGATCACGCGGGCAGAGAAGAGCAGTTTGCCGGAGGAGTGGGTCTTGCCCTTGTCATGCTCAAAGAAGACACCGGGGGAACGGTGGAGCTGGGAGACAATGACACGCTCGGTACCATTGACGACAAAGGTACCGTTATCGGTCATCAGCGGGATATCCCCCATGTAGACCTCTTGCTCCTTGATGTCCTTGACCACCTTGTTCTTGGAGTTCTTGTCATAGATCACCAGACGCACCTTGACCCGCAGTGGTGCCGCATAGGTCATTCCACGCTGCTGGCACTCCTGTACATCAAAGGCGGGGGTTCCGAGACGATAACTGACATACTCCAGCGCCGCCGCGCCCGAGTAGGCCTCAATCGGGAAGATGGAGTTAAAGGCAGCCTGCAGCCCGAGGCTCTTGCGATCCTCCACCGCCACCCCCATCTGCAGGAAGTCGCGGAAAGAGTCGAGCTGGATGGCCAACAGGTATGGCACCTCCATCACATCTGGACGTTTACCAAAGCTCTTGCGAATTCTCTTCTTTTCAGTAAAAGCGTATGCCATTGGAACCCTCTATGATCAAAAAATGGTGCAATTCAGCGCCTGCTGAATCGCGGAAATTTGTCATTCGCTGCTGTGCAGAAACCTCTGCTCCAACAGCGCAAAAAGGCCGGCGGCCCTCAGGAAATTCCTGGTGAGCCGCCAGCCAGATCGCTATCAAGCGATGATGCTGTCAAGGTCAGCTTACTTGACCTCAACCGTAGCGCCAGCCTCTTCCAGCTGCTTCTTCAGATCTTCAGCTTCGTCCTTGGAGACCGCTTCCTTGACCGGAGCCGGTGCAGACTCAACCAGAGCCTTCGCTTCCTTCAGACCCAGACCGGTTGCGCCACGTACAGCCTTGATCACGCCAACCTTGTTGTCGCCGAAGCCAGCCAGTACTACGTCAAACTCGGTCTTCTCTTCTGCTGCTGCGCCAGCGTCACCGCCAGCCGCTGGAGCGGCTACTGCAACTGCAGCTGCAGCAGATACGCCAAACTTCTCTTCCATATCAGAGATCAGTTCAACAACCTCCATTACGCTCATGTTGGAAATGGCTTCCAGGATATCGTCTTTAGTTACTGCCATTTTGAAATACTCCTAAAAATAAAATTACTGTTGTGTCGGGTTCAAAAACGTTGAGCCCAAACGTTAACGTCTACTCAATCGTTGTTTATGCTGCCTCTTTTGCATCACGTACAGCAGCCACAGTGCGAACCAGTTTCGCGTGAGGCTCATTCAACGTGCGTACAAACTTCTCGACTGGTGCCTTCATTACACTCATCAGCATGGAAACTGCCTGATCGTAAGTTGGCAGGTCGGCAACGGCACCCAGCTGGGAAGCATCCAACAAGGTGTCTCCAAGGGACAATGCCTTAACCACCAGCTTGTCATGATCCTTGGAGAAGGCCTTCATGACACGCGCTGCACCGCCTGGATCTTCCTGTGAGAAGCCCAGAATCATCGGTCCAACCAGCGCATCATTCATGCATGCGTAGCCAGTATCTTCGAATGCACGACGTGCCAGAGAGTTCTTCACCACTCTGATCTGCACACCGGCCTCGCGAGATTTGACACGCAGCTCGGTCAGCTCTTCCACGGTGAGTCCACGATACTCAGCCGCAACAACGGAGAGTG
>CAYFOU010000245.1:0-3631 GCA_964344805.1 uncultured Piscirickettsiaceae bacterium
CTGCTGGTCATGGTACGACTCTGCAGCTTCTCCAGGTCATTGATCTCGGAGAGCAGGCTCTGGAAACCGGTAATCGCACTCTTTACATCGTTATAGGCATCCAGTTTGGTCTGTGCCGCCTCTTGCTGGCGGTCCAGTCGCGCAGTAGCGGGGGCACGCTCGGCCTGCACCAGGCCATTGACCATGGTGTTCACATCGAATGACCCGGCACCCATCGCCGAAATCAGACTTGAACCAAGATTTGCATCCGCCATTACATTTCCCTCATTTCATTTGGCATTCTACTGCCCTTACTACGCAATTACAGGCAATAGTCGTGCCAGTTACGCGACGGTATTGGTAAAAACACCTTGAGATACCGTACTACCACCGGTTGTCAACGCCTCACGGAACTCATTCATCTGTTCGGTGATCCGCTTTGCCAACTCCAGCATCTCATCGGTTGGGTACTGACGGATCACTTTGCCGTCCTCTTTATCCAACACCGAGACCACGGTCACACCACCCGCCTCATCATCTACCTGTAATTTAAGATCAGTGGAGGCAAGTTTCAAATAGGAATCAACGGTACTCACCGCAGCCTTCAGTGACTCGGCACCCACTTCATCTACAGGAGCCTGTTGAGGCCGCTGTTCAACCGGACGTTGCGCAACTTCCACCTTTTCATTATCAGCCGGAAACACCCTCCCCAGTGCAACACTTGCTGCGGCAGGAGGAACACTCTGTCCCCTTTCAACACCTACCTGAGAGCCCAGCGAAATATCCATGATAAACTCCTAATACACTTCAAATATTTTCAATCAGTTACATTCAAAAACCAGCGTTACAATTCGTTACACAAGGCGAACCAAACGCTATTTCCCATATACGCTATCGGCACCCTTTACAAAAACTTTAGGGAAAAATTGCGATTTCCGGCAGAAATAAAAACGGCCCCCTCTAACTATGTAGAGGGAGCCGTCATCAGAACAGTATAGACGCAATCAGGCTTCAGGCATTGAGCAGTGAAAGCACATGCTGCGGCAACACATTGGCCTGGGAGATGACTGAAAGTCCCGCCTGCTGCAGGATGTTGGCCCGTGCCAACTCGGCCGACTCCTTGGCAAAATCAGCATCCAGAATACGGGAGCGCGCCTCAGTCACATTCTCGGAGAAGTTCTGCAGATTATTGACGTTGTGCTCCAGACGATTCTGCTGTGCCCCCAATTGGGTCCGATGACTACTCACCTTCTCAATCGCAGAGTCGATATTGTCCAAAGTAATTCCAACCATTGAGGTGGCAGAAGCTGCCCCGGTGGTATCGGTAATGGTGCCGGTTACCGTGGTGATCTCGGTTGCCGTCTGCAGGGTGGAGACCCCTATGGTCATATTCTCATTATCATAGGCCCCCTTCTGCACGGTCATGTTGTAGCTTCCTCCACTGAGCAGATCGACCCCGTTGTACTTGGTGGTCTCGATTACCGAGCCAATCTCGTCGGCCAGTTGCTCGAATTCATTGTCCAGATATCCCTTCTGGGTCGCGGTGGTGGTACCACTGTCGTACTGAACCTTCAATTCTCGAATGCGCTGAAACATATCGGTGGTTTCGGCCAATGCCCCCTCTGCCGTCTGCAGCAGAGAAATACCATCGTTTGAATTGCGTACCGCCTGATCCGCCCCCATGATCTGCGAGGTCAGCACCTCGGAGATCGCCATCCCTGCAGGATCATCCTTTGAACTGTTGATTCGTTTGCCGGTCGAGAGGCGCTCCATGGCCGTTTCTGCAGCATCCTGGGTTACCGACAGCGCGCGTAGCGCAGTCATTGCGCCCATGTTTGTATTAATGACCAGAGACATGATTTTTCACCTTCCATACCACCAATTCAAATAAGCCTGTTCAGATGAAAATGAAAGATCAATACACTTCACTCAATGATGTATTGACCCTTCGTCATTCACCGCTTGATCACAACAGGCGACCAGAATTGGCGGATAGGAGATGGAGGAATTGCTCCAAGAGAGAGCACACCTGCTCCATTTACCGCCTTACAGTAGGGACTATAGACGGTTTCCAAGAAAATTCCAAGCATTTCAGCCAGCACAAAGAGAGCCCTTCCCCATTTTCATGGGGAAACGCTCTCTCTGGCACGGGGCGTAGCGGGGAACCCGCTACACAATTTTATCCCGCTAACGCAGCAACGAAAGGACGCTGGCAGGCATCTGATTGGCCTGACTCAACATCGCCATACCGGCCTGTTGCAGCACCGAGGTTCTGGCAAGCTCGGCTGATTCCGCAGCAAAATCCGCATCCAGCACTCTCGAACGGGCCGCAGAGATATTCTCTGATACATTCGACAGATTTGAGATGTTGTGCTCCATACGGTTCTGTTGCGCACCCAAGGTTACCCGTGACTCACTGATCTTCTTCAATGCGGTATCGATTTCGGTCAACGTAACCCCACTCATGGAAGAGGTCGCTGCAGCACCGGTATTATCAGTAATCGCACCGGTAACCGTTGAGATGTCCGAATGGGTTTGCAACGTTGCAATACCGATACTCATGGTATCTCCATTCTCCCACCCTTTCTGGATGGAAGTAGTGGAACTACCACCACTGAGAATCTGCAAACCATTGAACTTGGTGGTCTCAATCACACCACCGATCTCATCTACCAGCTGCGCAAACTCCTTGTCCAGATAGCCCTTCTGAGTCGTAATAGCCCTTCTGAGTCGTATTATTGGTCCCATTGGAGTATTGAACCTTGAGTTCACGAACACGCTGCAACATGCTGGTAACCTCATTCAATGCCCCTTCAGCCGTCTGCACCAACGAAATACCATCGTTGGTATTGCGGATCGCCTGATTAAGACCATTGACTTGAGCCGTCATACTGTTGGAGATCGCCAATCCTGCGGCATCATCACGTGCGCTATTGATTCGCTTCCCCGAAGAGAGGCGCTCCATAGCGACACGTTGCGCATCCTGGGTACTACCCAAGGCACGCTGCGCATTCAGCGACCCAATATTGGTATTAATGACTTGTGACATTGTCTTTCACCTTTAGTCTCTTAATTTTCACTCTAGCGGATAAAGGTATCGTGAAAATCGGGGTGGCAGCCCCTTTTTCCCATTCCATTAAACCGCTTCCAATTGCCCTATCGGCAATCTTCAGCGTGACTTTAAGATTTTTTTTAACTTTTTTGGTGATAGTCGCCATCAAGGCAGACAATGAACACACTTCAAGCTGGATTAAAACACTCTGTAATTTAAGATATCCTCCTGATAAACATTAGCTTTCACTCAACTTAACAACAATCCTCTTCTTGCCGTTGATACGACGGAGAGACTTTTTTTCATCAACATGGGAGCTTTCACCTTCCCTTCTGTTGTGACCTGCATGGGCTGCAGTATTTTCACTCTACCTCCCTATGGGAGACTCCCTTCCCTGGTGGGGTGTGGCAGCACCTCTACCCTGGATTTGGTTACATACCTACTTCAACAATGACAGAATCTGCTGAGGCGCCTGGTTGGCCTGGCTCAGCATCGCCATCCCCGCCTGCTGCAGTACATTGGTGCGCGACAGCTCGGCTGACTCAGCGGCAAAATCGGCATCCATGATCCGCGAACGCGAGGCCGCGATGTTCTCCGACA
>CAYFOU010000246.1:0-3625 GCA_964344805.1 uncultured Piscirickettsiaceae bacterium
CTCATTTTACTTGTTGCATGAGAATCGGGTGGGTTAAATCCGACAGACTCCTAGAGCAATCAAGTGGTTGGGTTCATTCATACGATTTCACTATAGCATGGCGTGCTGTAGTGAGTGGGCTGGCGCAATGGTCTAAAGAGTGGCTCTTTTGCTCAATGAAAAAACCTCATTACCCTGCCAAGATAATGAGGTTGCTTGATTAACAAGACTGATTATAGTGATGTCACTTTTATTAAGACTTAAGGTTTGTACGCTGTGGATGTCCTCTTTGCCGGTTGCCACCACATCCGTACAGGGAATGTTATCGACAATCTATAAGAAAACTTAAGGGTAATAAGTGAAATGATTTTGAGGTGGGGTATCAGATTGTTGGGCGCATCAAGAAAATGGAGTAGTTAGAGGCGTTTTGGAGCTGTTGTCTATGGAGTGATCTGTAGGTGGTTTTTTGATCTTATAGAGGAGATTCAGAGGATCTTGAACTTGTTTGCCAATACCGATAGATCTGGCTCGCTCTTCTGTGGCTGATTTTGCTTCTTGGGCTTTCTCTTGCGAGGCTTGAATTTGATCCCGCGCTCTTTCAGTTGCTGGATTGCTGCTTGAGACTCCTCTTCGGTTACCTTGTCGGTACGATTGCCATCCAGGTCAATGCGCCACCAACATTTTGCAATCTGGTGCAGGTAGTGAGTGCCAGTTGTATAGCGATGCATGAATGTGCCGAATTCTCGGCTCTTTATCTCGTACTTTTCTCGAAAGCCGCGCTCATTCATTGCCTTTGCGGTTCCAATGGCCATTGGTGGTAATGGGCGCTCTGTCTTGAACAATTCTGGTGCAAATTCTTGTGCAAAAGAGAGGATTTCGTCAAACCGTTCTCTGGTCAGTATGGTTTTTTTGGATGACATGCTATGTTTGTAGAAGGTAGTTTGAGGAGGGAGAGTGTAGCTGTACCAGAGTTAAAAAATTCTCAATGGTGGGTGCTTGGTTTGTGCTGATGCTATTTCAAATTTGCTGATAGCTGTGATGAATATGGTTGGGGGTAAGTGCAATCAAAGTGGCCACAGAAGTGACCATAAAAAGTCTATCAGATTTTATTGGGCTTCGTTGTTGTGGTTACTGCCCAAATCCGCACATTGCAGGAGGGGAGGCTCTATCTGGCGACAGTGATAAGACCTCTATTCCCGTAGAGTGGAGGGGTGGAGCATGCAAGGGGGACTGCTGGGATAATGCGGTAGTTGAGAGCTTCTTTGGCAGTCTGAAACAGGAGTGAGTTCAGAGGCAAAGCTGCCATGAGGCACAGCAGGATGTGCTGGAATACATCAGTATGTGGTACAACAGTGATCGTCTGCACTCATACCTTGGGTACATGAGCCCCAATGATTATGAGCAGCAGACCCTGGCGTGGAAAAATGTAGCTTAACTGGGTGTGCAGTAGGGGGTGACCAGATCATCAGAAACTGGAAACCAGCAATGAACCAGTTCATGATAGAGTTTGAAGATCGACTGCAAGATCACATTTACTAACGTTCACTGAAGTAGAGCTGTATTCTACAGGTGGTTACCCTCTGTAGGCTGACTATGACTTGATGGAATGTTTTACCTCAGATTCTCGTATAGCTTTGTTTTTGTGAATTTTAGTAATAACGGCAGTTACACAGTTGGATTTACAGGCTTGCCAATTAAGGAAAATTATTATGGCTCGAATTGATTTAGTTTTGTCGTTTGCTTTGGGGTTCTGTATTAATGATGTGGTGGTCCGAGCAGGGCACCCTGAAATTAGCGGTAATATTGTCGTTTCTGTTGTGTCGGCAACACTTTTATCTGTTTTTTTTGCTTACCGATATATGAGCCAAAATGAATTAAAAAGATGAAAGCATTAGCAATTCTTTTAATGGTAGTGTTCCTGATTGGCTGTGATCCAGCACCAATTGAACCTACAGTTCTCTTTAAATTTTCTGGAGATATTCAAGGTTCGTCTGAAACGTTCACTGGAGAACTGATTAGTGCCGGTCATGGAGTCATGGATGTAAAGATGCTGATCAGTAATGGTGATACCTGCGCTGGAAAGATAAAGGGGGGGATGGTCAATATAGACAACAGCAAATACAGCTCTCAGCCACTTATTAGCTGCATTGGCAGTGTCCCACGTGATTTTCTGCTAAACCTGGAGAGGAGAGGGGATGTGTGGAGTATGTCAGGGTCAGGAGATGTTAATAACGAACACTTTGCGCATGTCAAAGTAGAGTATCTAGGTAGAGTTGCATCTGACTGATTAATTAATTCCTCTTTTGTGGAGGGTGTTCAGTTTTGGTTGACCACGTCACAAGATGGGACTGGTACGATAGGAATATACTGATTAGTGTGGTTTGTCCCATCAATAAAAATGATCGTAAGCAAGGTTGTGAAGCTCTCTTTAATTCTGTTTGGTGTGCTGCTGTCTGCTCAAATGCACAGTAATGTGGTTGTGGCTGAGTCAGCCCCGGTCACTGTTGGCATTGATCATGATGATGGTGGAAAAACTGAAAAGCGTCATGCGGATAAACTCCTTAGAGCGTTAGTTGAAAATGGATGTAGTGTTGTGTCGCATAATCAATCGGCTAATGAGCCTGCTCAGATGATTTTTGATTCTCGACCTGTCTCTATAGTGCGAAATGAACGTCCTGACTATGTGTTGATTGCTCGAGCAATAACCCTGGATGGAGAAAAGTCAGTTCAAGGGGCGATTCTGGTTCACTCATCAACCGGTATTGATAATTTGAAGGTGCTGGATGGTGAACGGATAGCCTTTGTCGGTAAAAGTTCATGGAGTGGATATCACATGCCTCTACAAGCATTGCATGATGCCGGTGTGTTTGAGCGGATGAATACGTTTTTTTATGTTGGAAACCATGTGGGCACAGTAAGTATGCTGCTGCACAATGATGTGTTCGTTGCTGTAGCTGCTGAGCCGCTTGCAAAACGCTGGGCAAAAGCAAACAACTTAACTGTTGTGGCTGTCTCTGAAGCGGTGGAAACAGGCGGGTGGTGGATGCGCCATAATCTGCCGGAAAGGAAGACCAAGATCTGTAAGCAGGCGTTGAAAATGCTTGAACGATCAGAGATGAAAGCTCTGCCTGCATGGATTGGTGGATTTGTAGTCAGTCAATGATCGTTTTGGGTTGATAATTATGACCAAGTCAGAAATATGACTTTAAACCGATCTCTCATAGTGCTTATGAGGTAGAAGCTGCTCCGTCTTTTTTGTAGCTTTGAAAGGGCTTATTGGGTGCGCAAACCATATGACGCCGCGGCGCAATCCAAATGACATGCTACAGAAGTTACGCGACTGTGAAGGTGACCGTATAAATATGCTTTTGTTGTCTGAGTGAGCTTGATGTTTTTAATTGATTGATTTAAATGGTCAGAGTGAGAGGGTTCGATCCCGCTTGCGGGAGGCGCTCCAGCGCCCACCTCCGTCTATCTGAGAAAGGGGATTTAGCAGGGTTGGAACCACTGGTGTCTGGTCGGAGTGAGAGGATTCGATCCCGCTTGCGGGAGGCGCTCCAGCGCCCACCTCTGTCTATCTGAGAAAGGGGATTTAGCCCGTATATTTCATAGTAAAGGTAGGGCGAACCCGGCTTTCGCCATATAA
>CAYFOU010000247.1:0-3550 GCA_964344805.1 uncultured Piscirickettsiaceae bacterium
GGCAAAGTGGCTTGATGTGTTCATCGGTGCACTAAACCCGACAGGCTCCTAGAATTCTTTACCAATTCAATAAGCTTTTTTGGAGAGGTACTGATCATGCGAAGGAGATCCTATTTTCTGTTTCCGGATATCGCCCACATCAGGGCGGTCATCAAGCAGCTACGCAATTTCGACATCCCTGACCGGGATATGCATGTGGTGGCCCCACAGCTGGAGGATGAGCAGCGGCTCCACTTTCAGGGGTTCCCGATGGCTACCCCGGATCAACGCAGGGACCTCCTGCACCAACTCGAACATACGCTGTGGCACTACAACCTGAATATTTTCTTTTCAACTGCAGGGGGGGCCCTCTTCAGCCTGTGGATGGGCTGGAGTGAAGTTGCGGCCCTGCTGGCACTGATTGCAGCCGCCAACCTGATTGCAGGGGTAGTCTGGACAAGCATTCCCGACACCCCACTCAATGAGTTCACCCCGGCCATGCGCCACGGTGAGCTGTTGCTAATGATCGATTCAGAGCGCAAAGATCAGCGCACAATCGAAACCCTGGTGCGTCACCACCATCCCGAAGTGGTATTGGGGGGCAGCACCTTCCTTCCCACATAACCTTTACAGGACAGAAATCATGAGTACATTCATCCAAAACCAGAACGATGGTGCCTGGGTCATGCGCAGTACCGTCGACCCGATCAGCATGCATGAGGTCGGAAGCGAGGAGTATTGCGTATATGATGGTGACGAAAGCGGGGGTGTGGAGATCCGCTTCGAGTCAGAAGATAACCGGCAGACCTATCTTGGACTGGGTAACGACCACCGCATTACCCTGAAGGGGAACAGTAGCGACGACTACATTGCAGAGGGATAACGTGGATAACGGGGGGGTACACAGCAGTGCTGCCCCCTCTACCCATTCAAGGCTGGCGTTGACGTATCGCCTCGAACAGGGTGACCCCGGCCGCCACCGAAACATTGAGGCTGCTCACCTCACCTGCCATCGGAATCTTCACCAACTGGCTACACTGCTCCTTGGTAAGACGGCGCATCCCATCCCCTTCCGCTCCCATCACAATCGCCAACGGCCCATTGAGATCGGCATCATAGAGGGTATCGGTCGCCTCCCCTGCGGTGCCGACAATCCATACCCCCATATCGGCCAATCTTCTGAGCTGGCGGGACAGATTGGTCACCATCACAAACGGTAGCGTCTCTGCCGCACCGGAGGCGACCTTGCGCACCACCGGAGTGATCCCCACCGAGCGGTCCTTCGGCACCACCACCGCATCGACCCCGGCCGCTTCGGCACTGCGCAGGCAGGCCCCCAGATTGTGCGGATCGGTTACCCCATCCAGTACCAGCAACAGCGGTTTTCCGGGATGGTTCTCTATCCGCTCCTCCAGCCAGTGTTCATCATACTTACGGATCGAGCGCTCCTGCCCCAACACTACCAATACCCCCTGGTGGACCGCCCCCTGGGTCTGCCGGTCCAGCTCCCGCTTATCGGATTTATGGATACGGACTCCCCGCTTCTTCGCCTCCCGCACCAGTTCCTGTAGTCGCTTGTCGTGACGACGGCTATCCACCCAGAGCTGATCCCCCGCAGCCGCCTGCCCCGACTTGAGCCAGGAACGCACCGCGTGGATACCGAAAATCTCTCTGTTATTTCCCATAATGAGCCGACTACCTGATCAAAAACAGGGGGCAGCCTAACACACCCCCTCTTCCTGCTCCCCATGATTTGCTGTTTTTATAATTTTTCTTATACGTCTTTTTACGAATTTCCCTTTACAACGAGTGATAAAAAGAGCTATTCTCATCAGCGGTTACTAATGCGAATTCTTATCGTTAGTAATTTGATTTTAGTCATTTTTTACAGGAGCCCCCCTCATGACACTCGATCATCTAAAACCAGGAAATCGCGGAAAAATCACCCGCATCAGCGGCGAAGATACCTTGCAGACCCGTCTCTCTTCAATTGGCCTGATTCCAGGCGTCACCATTACACTGGACCACACCGCTCTGCTGGGCGACCCTCGCACCTATACCGTTCAGGGCACACAGATCAGCCTGCGTAATAAAGAGGCCGAGCTGATTCAGGTCACCGCCGCCTAACATTATCAAACTGATTCACTGATTCCACTGCTTTACTTCGGGGGGAAGGGGCAGTGGATATTTTTTGCACAAAACCAAAATAGTAATAATTCTCATGAGTAATACAGATCCCATTCGCGTCGCCCTGATTGGCAACCCCAATACCGGGCGCACCACCCTGTTCAACCAGATTACCGGCAAGAAGGAGGCGACCGGCAACTACGCCCGTGTCACCGTCACCAAGAGCAGTCACACCATCAACCACAACGGACGCGAGATCGAGCTGATCGATCTGCCCGGTGTCTACATGCTGACCAGCAAGACCGATGAGGAGAAGATCACTCGTGATCTGCTGCGCAAGGAGACCCCCGATGTGGTGCTGAATGTACTCAATGCGGGTAATCTGGAGCGCAACCTGATGCTCACCACCCAGCTGATCGAGATGGGGCTGCCGCGTGTATTTGCCCTCAACATGGCCGATGAGGCACGCAGCAAGGGGAGCAATATCGATACCGCCACCCTCTCTTCCCTGCTGGGCGGCCCGGTGGTTGAGACCGTGGCCCGCAGTGGCGAGGGGCTATCCGAGCTGCTGGATCAGATCATTCGCTATTTCGACAGCGGCTGTGACCACTGCAGTGCAATCAAGATCGGTTATGACTCCCATGTGGAGGAGGCGATCCAGCATGCAACCCAGCATCTGAATGAACTTCATCCCGACTCGATGAACGAGGAGCAGTCACGCTGGACCGCGATCAAACTGCTGGAGGGAGATTCCGAAATCCTTGGGGATGAGCATGATCACACCGACCTGATCAACAATATCCATCAGGAGCGCGCCACGCTGCAGGAGCAGCATAATGAAAGCGCTGAATCCCTGATCCTCAGTGGCCGTTACGGCTTTATCAACGGTCTGCTGGAGGAGGTGCGCGAGGTAGAGATGGATACCCTGATGAATCGGGTCAACGTCACCCGCGCCATCGACAGCCTGCTGCTCAACCGCGTGATGGGGCTGCCAATCTTCCTGGCGCTGATGTGGGTGATGTTCGAGACCACCTTCACCCTCGGTGCCTACCCGATGGACTGGATCGACGCCGGCGTCGGTGCACTCTCCGATGGGCTGGAGGGGGCGCTGCCCGACAGCATGTTCAAGGATCTGCTGATCAACGGCATCGTCGCCGGTATGGGTGGAACCATCATCTTCCTCCCCAACATTGTGATCCTCTTCTTCTTTATTGCGCTGTTCAGCGAGACCGGCTATATGGCACGCGGCGCGGTACTGGTGGACCGGATGATGCACAAATTCGGTCTCCACGGTAAGGCCTTTATCCCGATGATTACCGGCTTTGGCTGTAATGTACCGGCAATCATGGCAACCCGTACCATCGAGAATCCAAAGGATCGTCTGGTGGCGATTCTGGTCAACCCGTTCATGAGCTGCTCCGCCCGTCTGCCGGTATTTGTACTG
>CAYFOU010000248.1:0-3488 GCA_964344805.1 uncultured Piscirickettsiaceae bacterium
TGGTACGCTCGCGGAGCGCACCAGCAAGCAGCCGGGCGTGCCCGGCACACAACAAGACGCATGGAGAGCTACAAAATGACCCGCGCGGATGCGGGCCATTTTGAGCCTCATGCGCGACGTTCGCATGAGAAAGGAACCGAATTGATGACAGCAGCACTCAGAAGCCACATCACCCGTATCGCGTCGACTACAGCAATGTCAGTGTGCCTCGTTCTATTGCTCGCGGGGTGTGCGGGGAAACAACAGGTCACGATTGATCAGGTCGAGCAGATGCTTGCCGGAATGGGCCACGCCAAACCCAAAACAGCGAGGAAGACAATCATCAGGCCGGAGCGGTTCAAGTTCACAAAGTACGAGGCGGTGATTGAGCGAGGTGATACTCCCAATCTGACAGGTCCTGTTGTTTCGCGCAGCCGCCCGGCGTTTACTCAGTACGAGTATCAAGTCGGTGTGTTCCACGCCAGTGTCGAGGAGGGAGGCAGATTCATCTTCTTTGTCGAACATAAGGACTCCGACGAACTCGATGCATTGCTACAGAAGATTGATCAACGAATGCCTGCAGCGCTTACGGAGTTGCTGGCATCTACCGATAATGACACCGACGATGACTTCGAGTTGTTCAGAACTTTCGACGGTGTGGACGTGGGTGTCACGAAAAGGGGCTGCTACATAGCATCGCACAAGAGACCATACTGGATGGATAACTATCTCAATCTTTACACTTTCGGAATCCCCTACAATGACAAGTACAACGACAGGTGAAAGCCGAATGCCTACCGTTCCGCCGACACCTTGGCGGCGAGGTAGCGTCCCTTTTTGAAAGACAGGAAAGAAAGGACAGAAGCGTATGAAACGTATCGTATTGTCTATGGTTGGTGCTGCCGTTCTCGTATCCGGCTGCGGAAATGGTGCAACAAATACATACGACCCACTCCTGGAGATGGCTGAGCAGGGAAATGCACTCGCCCAGTGCACTTTCGCAAACTGCAATGCCACCGGGGACGGTTACCGGCAGGACTACGAGAAAGCCCTCCACTGGTTCGCGAAAGCGGCAGAGCAGGGGCATTCAGATGCCCAGCGCGGTCTTGGAGTCGTCTACCGGGACGGGTTGGGAACAGCCCAGGACTACAAGATCGCTGCCTCCTGGTTCATGAAGGCCGCAGAGCAAGGGCATTCGGACGCCCAATACAGTCTAGCTTGCCAGTATGCGGATGGAGAGGGCGTACCAGAGGATCACGAGAAGGCATTCCATTGGTTCAGCAAAGCAGCAGAGCAGGGCGATGCTAGAGGGCAACGCCGAATTGGACTTTACTACCTCTACGGATGGGGCGCTGTTACTCAGAGCACATCCAAGGCCTACACATGGGGACGTATTGCGAGGCTCGGCGGTCAAGACGGCATGGAAATCCAAATCCTCGGCAGTCTTGCTAGTTCACTGCCTGCCGAACAGCGAACCAAAGCCGAAGCAGAGGCCAACAGGTTGTTTGAGGAGATGCGCAAACGGAAGGCTATACAGCAGGACAGGCAACAGACCGAGCTAAAGGCGCTGATCAAAGAGCTCGGGAGAAGGGCCAGGCAGGCTGAATCAGAGGGGCGAGAGCTCTATAGAGGAAACTGAATCGAAACGACAGGAGAATGGACATGGAAATGGTCGCCCTTGTGCTCCTGATCGCGTACGCAATTAGCAGCGCGGTCGTCTACCATCGCAGGGCACGCCACTCAGGCAAGAGTGTCGGCGTTGCAATTGGCCTCGCCATAGTAGGATTCGTGCTTTTCGCCGTCCTGCTATTCGGCACCAATTGGATACTCGACGCGAGTGCGCCCGACTGGTTCTACACGATGGTGGTTACCCTCGGTGATGTGACGGTCTTCATCATAGTGATGACTGCCGCATTGCTGGTCAACTGTGCCATCGCTGCCATTCTGCTGCGAAGTGATCCACAGTCGACTTGAAGGAGATGGATTTGCGAACAAACGAGTCGACCCGTACCCAAGTAAGCCGCGCCGGAGCGCGGCTCACTTGGTCCGGTCACTCGTGGCGTTAGCCTGAAAAACAAACACCTTGCACCTGTGCGCACATTGGATGTACAGTAGTTACATGAGATACGAGTGGAATCCGGAGAAGAATGAGTCGCTGAAGCAAGAACGGAACATCTCGTTCGAGCAAATCGTCTTTCATTTGTCGCAAGGGGATGTGTGGAAGACTGCAGACCATCCAAACCAGAAGCAGTATCCCGGACAGAAGCTCTACTTCGTGAATGTGGAGGGATACATCCATATCGTCCCGCACGTTATCGAGGATGAGTATGTGTTTCTGAAAACGATTATCCCAAGCCGTAAAGCAACCCGGGATTTTGAGAGAGAAGGTGAGCAGAATGAAACTAGATAAAGAAGAACGAGGCATCCTTGACGCATACGACAAGGGAAAACTGAAACTCTCCTCCCCCTCCAAGAAGGAGAAGGAGAGGATCCAGACCATGGCGGAACAGACCTTCCGTAAGGATCGCAGAGTCACCATTCGCCTCTACGATCATGACCTGAAGGGCGTCCAGAAGAAGGCCATGGAAAAGGGGATGCCCTACCAAACTCTGATTTCGGCAATGATCCATCAGTATGTCGAAGGCGATCTTGTCGAAAGACACGCAGGCTAACAACAGCGTAGAGAGCTACAAAATGGGCCGCGCGGACGCGTCCCATTCTGAGCCTCACGCTGGGCGTTCGCTGAAAGAAGATTGACCCCCTTCGTCGCATCACATACGATACCACTATGAAGACAAGACAAGCAGTGGTCATTGATACGAATGTAGTCCACGCAGGTGTGCGCTCCAGGCGTGGGGCATCCTTTGCGCTACTGTCCCTTCTCGGGAGCAATAAGTTCGACGTGATCTTGTCTGTTCCGCTCGTCTTGGAGTACGAGCAGGAGCTCAAGCGCGCCAGATGGAAGGGTAAGCCGCCGTGGCGATACATCACCGACATCCTGGATTACATTTGTCTCGTCGGAACAGAACGAAGAATTCACTTTCTCTGGCGCCCTCGAGAGAAAGACCCAAAGGATGACATGGTTCTTGAGGTGGCAGTCGCAGCAAGCTGCGACTGCATCATTACATACAATAAATCGGACTTCCCTGACGCGAAGTCCTTTGGGATTAAGCTCCGTACACCAGCGGAGTTCTTGAAGGAAATAGGAGAACTATCATGAGCTCAATCAGCCTGCGCCTTCCCGATTCGCTGCACGACCGTGTACGTCTTCTGTCGAAGACGGATCACGTCTCGATCAACCAGTTTGTGTCAACAGCAGTTGCCGAGAAGATATCCGCTCTTGAGACTGAGACATATCTCGCTGCCCGCGCGAAACGCGCGAGCAGGAAGAAGTTCCAGAAGGCAATGTCCATGGTTCCAGACATGGAGCCTAGCGAACAGGATCGAATATGACAGCGATCGGGATAGGGACGCCCACTGAGGGGCGCCCCTCCCACACCACTAATCGT
>CAYFOU010000249.1:0-3449 GCA_964344805.1 uncultured Piscirickettsiaceae bacterium
CTGATCGGTCACGATCCGCCGGAATCAGCGGTCACGATGGCCGGAATGCCCAACTGGTAGTGACCATGCTCTCGCAGAATATCCTTGGCCCGGTCCAGCCGCTCGATGGCCCCAATGGTGCGCTCGTTGGAGAAGAGACTTTCTGCCCCCTCGGCAATGGCGAGCCAGCCGTTGTGCCAATGGACGGTGACCGCAGCGACCACCATGGTGATCATCAATGGTATGGAGACCCAGCGTACCGCCAGGCCGAGCAGTAGCAGAATAGCGCCTATGGTTTCGGTCAGCGAGGCAGCCCAAGCCATCAGGGTGGGGAAGGGGAGCCCCAGTCCCCAGTCAGGATTGCCAAACCAGGCGATGGTCGACTCCATATCAGAGAGCTTGCTGGTACCGGCCATCCAGAAGACCGGGGCGAGATAGAGCCGCAGTGCCAATGGGGCGAGGAAGTCGACCATGCGGGTCTGGTTCAGTATGCCCTGTAGTTTGAGCAGAGGTTGAAGTAGGGGTTTCATCTGGGGTTCTCCTGTTCTGTTGAGCTGCCCAGCAGTACCGATTGCTGGCGCAGTTGTTGAAAAAAACCGGGCCCATAATGGAGCAGGGTCTCTTCCTGCATTGATAACCTCTGTGCCAACTGCTGCAGTTGCTGTAGACCACTGAGCTTGGGGGTTTCACGCAGCTGGTGGATCAGGGCAGCGGTTGTGGCATTGAGGGTGATGAATTCCATCTCATCCTCCGGTGTGCGCAGCACCAGCAGCTCGATCGGCGTCTCCAGAGGGGCTGCTGGATAGTGTTGGGCAGAGAGCTGATGGACCGGCCAGGAGAAGCGGTGGAGGCGCAGCGTGGGGTTGAGCTGTGGAATGCCCTGTAGCATGTCCCCTTCTGGATCGATCGATGCCATCTCGATGGTGGGGGCCAGCATCACCTCCAGCTCGCTCCACTCCCATGCGGCCAGCTCCAGCAGATCTCCTGGAAGTGGGTTGGGATGGTCATCCTGTAGCCAGTGGAGAAACTCTCCCGGCAGGCGCACAAACTCGGGAGTCTGGCTCTGGTGCTCGGCAAAGAAGCGACGCAGCAGCGCCTCCCATTTGGAATCCGGCATGATTTCATGCAGTACCGGGAACGCACCCTCCAGAGAACCCCGGATATTGTTGAAGAAGAGTTCACGATAGACCGACATGCGGGCCTCTGCGACCCCCTCAGGGATGGGGCTGCCTGCTGGATCACGGATGGCCTGTGCAAAGGCGATCTGTTGCTGTTGTAGTGGCGTAGGGGTCATGCGGCCATCTCCAATGGTTGCTGGCGTTGGCGGATCTGCTCCACCTCCTGCAGCAGCTCCACCAGTGGTGGTAGATTGAAATCGCGCTCCAGCAGGGTGGGATGTACCCCATGCAGTGCGTAGCTCTGCTCCAGCAGATCCCAAACCGGATCGACCACCCGATCCCCATGGGTATCGATAATCAGCTCGGGAGATTCTTGAAGGTGCCCGGCCACATGGTGGTAGGCGATGCGTTCAGAGGGGATCTGGAGCAGGAAGTCGAGTGCATCGTAGCCATGGTTGATGCTGTTGACATAGAGGTTGTTGAGGTCGAGCAGCAGATCGCAATCGGCCTCCTCCACTACCGCCAGAATGAACTCGATTTCGCTGAGGTCACCGGGCTGTTGCGCATAGTAGGAGACGTTCTCCAGCGCAATGCGACGTTGCAGCTGCTGTTGCACCCGCTTTACCCGCTCAGCAACATATTCGACCGCCTCTGCTGTAAAGGGGATTGGCATCAGATCATAGAGATGGCCACCATCACTGCAGTAGCTGAGGTGTTCACTGTAGATGGTCACCTGGTGTTGGTTGAGAAACTGTCCGATGCGGGTAATGAAATCGTGGTCGAGTGGTTCCGGTCCCCCGATGGAGAGGGAGAGCCCGTGGCAGAGGGTGGGGTAGCGTTCGGTAAAACTGCGTAGCTGCTTCTCGAAACTGCCGCCGATCCCCATCCAGTTCTCCGGGGTCACCTCGATAAAGTCGGGGCCGCCCTGCTGTAGCTCACTCCACGCCTCTATCAGGCCGCGACGCAGACCGAGACCTGCTCCGTTGATGGATGGATGTTTCATTGTGGTACTCATTGGTGGGTGTAGAGACCATGGGGCTTGCGCCCCATGACTGGGGGTAACGGATGGCTAGCGACTGCCGCCACACTTGGCCTCGCCACATTTCCCCTCCTTCACCTTGGAGGCATCGCTGCCACACTTCCCTTCATCCACCTTGGCCTTGGCGGCATTGCTGCCACACTTGGCTTCACTGCTCTTCTCGGTACCAGCACTGCCACCACATTTGGCTTCGCCGCATCGCGCCTCTGCCAGTTGGATCAGACGATATCCCCCCTCCATCGAGGTCGCTTGAAAGGGGTTGGGAGCCGCCTCTGCAATGCCAAAAGAGGCCAGGCCAATAGAGAGCGCGGCAGCAGAGTGGATCGGTTTTGATGTCTTTTTCATGATCATTTTCCTTGTTGGATGTCGTTTTTAACCAGTAATGGATCGCTTGAATTGGGGTGCGATCTGCTCTTCTGTCGTTGGAAAAACGAATTCCTTACAGATAAATGTCAAAAAATTTGTATAAATATTGTGTAAAGGCTAATTTTTACGCTGCACAAGGGGGGAGTGAGTATGAAAGTGCCTTGGATCAGTCAATTCTGTCCAGCGCTTGGAGAATTGAATCGTGCAGTAGTCGCGCTGCTGGTGTAATCAACCGGGGAATACCGCCTCTCTCGTTACACTCCAGACTCTTGCAGGTGCGGGATTACGCTCTCTGTTCAAAGGCCAGTTTAACTCCCAACCCGATCAGCACGGTTCCACTGATTTGGCTCAAGGCAGTAAACGCCTTGGGTCTGGTTTGGAACCATGCTGAGAACCTTCCGCACAGATAGCCAATGACCCCTTTCACCAAAAACGTCAATAGCGCAAAACTGCCCCCCAGGATGAGTAGATAGTGGGTGGGGTTCTCTGTCTCTACCGAGAAGAATTGTGGCAGATAGGCGAAGTAAAACAGGGTGATTTTGGGGTTTGAAAGATTGCTTAATGCCCCGGTGGAGAATTGGCTCCAGCCACTCTGTTTGCTGGAGGTGGTTAGATCCATGCCTTCAGAATGTGATCGTAACAGTTGTATACCGAGATAGAGCAGGTAGGCTGCACCCAAATATTTGATCACGCTGAATACAATTTCTGAACTCATCAGAATGGTGCCCAACCCGAGTGAGGCCAGCACTGTATGACCCAATAGCCCTGTACTGATCCCCGCTGCGGTCATCAATCCTGCTCTGGAACCTTGGGTAATTCCGCGAGAGAGCACAAGCACCAGATCCTGACCGGGGGTCATGATCACGGCAAGAGAGGTGATGATAAAAAATAGAACCTAAATCCTGCAAACCACTCGCAAATCAAGTAGAGAAAAGGCAGACTCCTCA
>CAYFOU010000250.1:0-3434 GCA_964344805.1 uncultured Piscirickettsiaceae bacterium
GTGCGCTGTTTCCAGCGGTTGCGCACATGCCAGATCCAGAAGCTGCGCATGCCGTAATAGCCCACTACCGAGCTGACCACCCCGTTGATCAGGCAGCCCAGCAGAAAGGGTTCCCAGATCTGCGGTAAAACCGTCTCCAGCCAGCTGTAGGAGAGTTCAAATTCCACCGAGATCGGGGGAACACCAAGCATGTTGGCCCCTACCCAGTAGGCAAACCAGAACAGCGGGGGCATGGTGATCGGGTTGGAGACCCAGACCAGCCCTACCGAGACCGGCAGATTGACGCTGAAGAGGATTGCTGCTGCGGCCGCCAGCACCATCTGAAAGGGGACCGGCACCCACGCCATGAACAGCCCTACCGCAAAGGCCCCGGAGATCGAGTGGCGGTTAAGATGCCAGAGATCCGCCGAGTGGAGCAGGGTGCCGAACATACGCAGGTGCTTGTGCTCCTTCAGCGTATTGTGGTCCGGCATATAGCGTTTGATCAGATGTTTTGGCATGGTTGACGATTATATCAGCCTTACTCTTCTCTTCGATGCCAGCGTCCCAATATTTCAGGCGGATCAACCCTCTGCTCTTTTTTGCAGCGATACCGATGCTGCTGGGGATTGTGCTGCTGAGCCAACAGGCGACACTACCCCCCGCCCACTGGGCGGTTGCCCTGTTACCGCTGGCCCTGCTGTCACGGCAACATGTGTTCTGGAAGGTGCTCTTCTGGTTTCTGCTGGGCGGGCTCTGGGCCACCTTTCAGGCGGAGTGGCGGCTGGCGGAAACCCTACCGGCTGAGGCAGCGGGGAAGGATCTCCAGATCAGCGGGGTGATTGACGGGCTGCCTGAAGTACGCCCAAACGGCAGTCTCCGCTTCCGTTTTGGAGTGGAGCGAGCCGAGCTGAAGGGGGAGGTGATTGATTTCTCCGCACCGGTACGCCTCAGCTGGTACCGCACCGATACCACGCTCCACTCCGGGGAGCGCTGGGCGTTGACGGTTCGGCTCAAACCACCCCACGGCTTCAGCAACCCCGATGGATTTGACTGGGAGCAGTGGCTGTTCCAGCAGCGGCTGCGGGCTACCGGGTATGTGCGCAACAGCAGTGAGAACCGCCTGCTGCAGGCTGCTACATCATCTTTTGACAACGAGCGGGCCGCCATTCGTGGCTGGATAGGGAAACAGCTGGCGGAATCTCGTGGCAATACAACCGGCATCCTGACTGCACTTGCCATTGGGGATCGACAGGGGATTGATCCACAGGGGTGGGAGCGGTTGAGGCAGACGGGAACCAACCATCTGGTGGCGATCTCCGGTCTCCATATCGGGCTGGTTGCGAGCTTCTGCTTTTTTCTCTTTCGCTGGGGATGGTCGCAGATTCCACGGTTGTCACTATGGTTTGCAGCACAGCGTATCGGGGCCATCGGGGCTCTGCTGGGTGCCCTGACCTATGCTGCGCTGGCCGGATTCTCCATTCCCACCCAGCGGGCACTGGTAATGGTTGCAGTGGTGATGAGCATGCTTCTGTTACGCAGAAATGTCGATCGCTGGAGTGGATATGCGATAGCCCTGCTGGTGGTATTGCTGATCGATCCCTTTTCCACCCTCTCTGCCGGATTCTGGCTCTCCTTTGCTGCGGTTGGCTGGATTCTCTATGTGCTCCCCAAAGATAAAAATGCCGCTATCGGCAAGTGGAAGATGGCCCTCTATCTGCAGTGGGTGCTGTTGATTGGGCTGTTGCCGCTACTGATGTATCTGTTTCAGCAGGGCTCTCTGGTGGCACCACTGGTCAATCTGCTGGCGATTCCGTGGATCGGTATGGCGGGGGTGCCGATGCTGCTGATCGCCATCCTGCTACAGTGGCTGACCCTGCCGGGTGCAGATCTACTGCTGAAGATCAGCGCCTGGCTGGTGGATGGTTTCTGGCACTTTCTTGAGTGGACCGCCACTTTCTCGTTCTCCCATTTCGAACTGCATAAACCGGCCCTGATGGTGGCACTGCTTGCCCTTGTTGGTGCACTCCAACTGTTGCGACAAGGGATGGGGTGGCAGCGCTGGTGGGGGGCACTGGCCTTTGTACCGCTGTTTCTGTTGGCGCCACCACGACCGCAACCGGGACAGGCGGAGGTTACACTACTGGATGTGGGGCAGGGGCTGGCAGTGGTGGTGGAGACCCACCAGCGGGTGATGCTCTACGATACTGGGGATCGCTTCTCTGCCACTTTCGATGCCGGTAGTGCCGTGGTATCCCCGTTCCTGCGGGGGCGAGGATGGTCGGCCATCGATCTGCTGGTGGTTGGTCACGGTGACCGTGACCATATCGGGGGGCTGGAGGCGCTGCAACAGCAGTTTCCGATCCATCATGCGATCAGTTCTGTGCCGGAAAAGGTCACATCGGCACACCCCTGCAGACAGGGAATGTCGTGGCAGTGGGATGGGGTCCATATTGAGGTGCTCCACCCCAGTCCAGCCGATTCATTTGGTGACAATGATCGCTCCTGTGTACTGCGTATCGAGGCGGGAGGGGAGTCCCTGCTGCTTACCGGGGATATCGAAAAGAGGGCCGAGGTGGCCCTGCTGGAGAGGGTGTCCGAGAAGATCAATGTGGATGGTGTTGTGGTACCTCACCACGGCAGCAACACCTCTTCGACACCGGCATGGATTGATGCCACCTCGCCGCAATGGGCGGTGATTCCAGCCGGTTATCTCAACCGCTATCGGCTCCCCAATGCCGCTGTGGTGGAGCGCTACCGGCAGCGCGATATCCCCCTCTGGAACAGTGCCACCGTGGGTGCGGTACAGATTACCTTGGGTGCAGGCGACAATCAGCCCAAAGGGTGGCGTTCCAACTATCGAAGAATCTGGTCTCATCATCCATAGACGGCGGTAAATCCTGATAGAATAGCTCTGTTTTATTTCTGGCCCTATTTTCGGAACGTGGACATGGTTGAACTGCTTCAATCGGGTGGCTGGCTGATGCTTCTGCTGCTGCTCTCCTCAGTGCTCTCTCTCGCCATTATTGCGGAGCGCTACTGGGCGTTGCGCCGCAAGGCGGTGGTCCCCTCTCATCTGGTAGAGCAGATTCTGCGCTGGCATCAGGAGCGTCAACTGACCGCAGAAAATATTGCGCTGCTCTACCACTCCTCTCCACTGGGGCGGATGCTGGCCGCAGGGCTGATCAACCGCAACCACCCCCGTGAGGTGATGAAGGAGAGTCTGGAGGAGTCCGGACGTCACGAGGTACATGAGATGGAGCGTTACCTCAGCACCCTGGGCACCATTGCCGCCGGTGCCCCGCTGGTCGGTCTGCTGGGAACGGTACTGGGGATGATCAAGGTGTTCGATGCGATTACCCTGGGGGGAGTGGGGGACCCCACTGTCCTCTCTACCGGTATCTCTGAGGCGCTGATCACTACAGCAACCGGCCTGGCGGTGGCCCTCCCCAGCC
>CAYFOU010000251.1:0-3412 GCA_964344805.1 uncultured Piscirickettsiaceae bacterium
TTACACTCCCATCGGTTGTGACTTAAACTCGTTACTCTCATAGTTATCTCCTTAGTGTGGTGCTTGGCGGCTCACACTTCGGAGTAACTATGAGACTCCCGTAACTGTCAAACTGTTAATGCCTCCCCAGCAAAGCTGGGGGGTCTCCCTTTCGTGTCTAGATCACCCGCTCATTACCCCCATCGATCGGCAGCTGTGCCGCAGTGGTCTTGGCAAACAGCGGACCACACATCTCGGCACTCAACTCCGCCACATCGTGGCTGGTCACCTCGATCTTGAGCACATTGCGGGTCTTGTACTGCTCCACACTCATACCGTAGTGGTCGGCACGCGCCTGCAGCACCTCGTCGGTCCAGATGCCGGTATCGAAGACTGCATCGGGGTGGAGGGCATTGATACGAATCTTGTCCTCTCCCCACTCCAGTGCTGCGATGCGCATCAACTGGGTCAGGGCCGCCTTGGAGGCGGAGTAAGCGGCTGCACCGGCCCCAGGGGCCAATACATTCTTCGAGGCCATCACCACCATACGGCCACCATTGGGGGCCTGCTTCAGCAATGGATGGCACTCGCGCATCAGTGCCAGATTGGCATCAAGGTTGACCTTCATCACCTTGGCGAAGTCCTCGGTCTTGAGATCGGCAATTCGAGTGCCTCCGGGGAACATCCCGGCATTGAGCACCACCATATCAAGTCCACCAAAGCGGCGCACCGCCTGCTCCAGTGCCGCCTGCTGTGCCGCCTCGTCGGCGATATCCCCGGCAATGCCGAGGAAGTTGGGAGAGTCGATCATCCCCTCAATCGCAGGATTGATATCGAGTCCCACCACTGCAGCGCCACGCGCCATAAAGGATTCGACACACGCCTTGCCGATACCGGAGGCGGCACCGGTGACCAGTGCCACCTCGCCCTGGAAGATCGGTGCACTGCCCCCCTTCTTCAGCTTGGCCTGCTCCAGATCCCAATACTCCAGGTCGAAGATATCGCCCGCAGGGAGTGCCTGCCAGCCACCGAGCGGCTCGGCGCGCATGATGCAATTCATGGTCTGCTCGTAGATATCGGAGACAATCTGCGCCTCAGCGGCACTCTTGCCGACAGCACAGAAGCCCAGCTCTCTATCCAGCACCACACGCGGTGCCGGGTCGAGCATGGTCTTCTCCTCCTTCGCATTGGGGGCATGCTCATTGAAGTAGTCAGCATAGCTGGCGCAGTAACCATCAACATCACGCCCTACCATCGGGATACGCTTGGTACGCAGTACATGGTCCGGGGTGACTGGGCCACGGGTGGCAATATCGATCAGCTTGGGGTGCTGCACGAAGTTGAGCCCCTGTTCGCTCTCTGTCATCTGTACGATCATCGCGCGACCGGCTGCTTTCGAGATGTCACCACGCAGTGCGGCCAACGCCTCACGCTGTGGCGTCTCGGGTGCGCTGACCGGTGGCTGCTCAACCTCCCAGGCACCCTGCTCCATCAAACTCTGCTCTGCCATCGAGACCAGCTCGATCATCCGCTCATAAGACTCCTGGGCATCGTCACTGAAGGAGAAGACACCGTGGTTGAGGAGGATCATACCGATGGTCTGATCAGTCGCATGCTGCTCGTAGAGCTCACCGACACCACGAGCGAGGTCAAAACCGGGCATCACATAGGGAACAATGATCACCTTGTCGCCATAGATGTCACGGATACGCTGTTCACCATCGGCGGTATTGGTCAGGGTCACCACCGCATCGGCGTGGGTGTGGTCAACGAATTTATAAGGAAGCACCGCATGGAGGATGGTCTCCACCGATGGGGATGGAGCACCAGCCAGGGTCATCTGGGTCTTCAGCTCGTTGACCATCTGTGGGTCACTCAGCGACTCCAACTTCGCCAGCTTCTTCATCGGCTCCAGCCGTACCGGGGCAAAGCCGGGGGCCTCGATAGTGGCGAGGTCCCAACCACTCCCCTTCACATAGAGGATCTCCTCCTGCTCACCAACCAGATTGGTCTCGGTAATCTTGACTGAGGTGTTCCCCCCGCCATGGAGGACCAGATTGGGATTCTGCCCCAGCAGGCGCGAGGTATAGACCCGCATATCAAGATCGTTCTGGCATTGGGCCGCATCATCGTCATTCCAGAGAGATTGGATCGGTGGTTGTTTCATATTGTCTGTTCCCGGTTACAGAGAGTAGTGAATGTTGGAACACCCTATTTTAATAGCTATTCCCAACCATTTTTTCAGAAAAACACTACATCGCTGTCTCTATATCATGAATCCATTTTCGAACCACATCCGCCACCCACTCTGCCGGCAAAAACTCCTGCTCCAGACGCCCTTTTTCACGCTGCTGCAAATAGTCAAATAACGCCAGCTCCTGCTTGCTCAGTGCTTGTAGCGCCTCTCCCCGATAGGGTACCGGTTCAATAACCGCACACGCTTCAAACTGATCAAAAACAGCACGCTCCATCATCAACGGCTGCACATGAGACTGGAAAGCGCGTGCTTTCGACAACATCGCCAGCCCCCAACTGTCCAGATCCCCCCAGTAAGCCAGATGACAATCCGCCAACCACTCTGCCTGCAACCAGTTCAGATTCAATCCAGCCCCCAGAATAACCATACAATCCGCCAATGGTGGGAGTTGATGCAGGCACTGTTCATTTTCAACAACCAGAATATACCGTGCCGGAGGCGAAGCCTGCATCAATTCACTGGCCCGCACACGCATCTGTTGAAATGGGAGCAGATCCGGCTGCAAGACAGTCAGCAACAACCAGTGATCTTTTTCTGAAACCGCACCGAGAAACTCTTCCAACCCCTGCTCACTCACCTCATCGGCAAAACGCAGATCCAGCAGACGAATTAACAGACGGCGGTGCCGCTCAAAAAACTTGCTATCGGTACCGGCAATCGACAGCGCCCGCAACGGTTTTCCCTGGGCGATACCTGGCTGCAACTGCATGGACACCTGCACCACCTGCAGAATCTCTGCTTCAGGCAAATTCCTGATCTGCGGTAACTGCCGGATCAACCGTGCATGAAATAGCGGATCAGTCTGCGCAATAAGATGGGAAAGCAGCTCATAATCATCAGCAATCTGCGGATCGGCACAGGCTTGGACCCAATCACTGGGGCGCTCCATGATCCATTGATGGGGGAGCGCAATCGCCTCGCTGGCATTGCGATATCTCTGCTCTTTCCAGACCACAAACCCTGCATTGACCTGGCGCCAGCTCTCAACATGCTGCCAGAGCTGTGTCGGGTTATTTTCAACCAATACACCATCCGGCCTACCAATCGACAACTCCACAGGCCACGCCTCTTTTAAAAGCAGACGTTTCACTCGCCAGTGTGGGTTATGCCACTGTTTAACGAGTTTCTGTCGAAGCGCTTCTGGTGAGTGCATGGCCTATATCTTCAATTCACCAC
>CAYFOU010000252.1:0-3382 GCA_964344805.1 uncultured Piscirickettsiaceae bacterium
TGATCCACTATGATCCCTGGTGGAATCCGGCGGTTGAAAACCAGGCAACGGATCGTGCGCATCGAATCGGGCAGAAAAATGCAGTCTTTGTCTACAAATTCATTACCGCCAACACTGTAGAGGAGAAGATACTGGAGCTGCAACAGCGCAAGAGTGCGCTGGTTGAAGGACTCTATGGGGATGGCAAGGCCAGGGCGGGAGGACAATTCAGTGCAGAGGATCTGCAGATGCTGCTTGATCCGTTGGATTCGTAGGTGGAAATCCTGATCTGATCCGTATCAATCGTTGCTAAGTAATTGCAGGCCAAGCTCGCATCCTCCCATGTAGGGAAAGGGTTACCGGTCTATGGTCGTTCGGGGTGATTGGGGTGGGGATAGAAACTGCAAATACTTACGGGACAATTAATCTCAGCAGTTTCAAATGTGGTCTTGAGCAAATTCCGGGGGTAGAGATACTGGAAAGCTGTTTGCTCGCATTAAAAGGGCGGTTAATTTCTATAGGACGTAATTTGACGCACGACTTTGTTGTAATAGCTTTGTTAAATGACATGGTGAGGTTTGTGCAATGAATAGCGTGGAAAAGAGTGTAGAGATTGCCAACATTACACTGGTTGGCGACTCAATTTTTGATAACAGCGTTTACGTCGCCAGAGATGAATCAGTCATCGACCAGTTGAGAAAGATACTGCCGCAAGGGGCAAGAGCTACTCTGTTGGCAAAAGATGGAGCGGTGATTGATGATCTTGGCTTTCAGTTGCCAAAGATGTCTGAGGCGAGTACGCATCTATTTATCAGTTGTGGCGGTAATGATGTATTGCGACTGGTAGGGCTTTTGTCTCAGCCGGTGGATCGTATTGCTACTGCACTGGAACGCATCCATGAAGAGATGATGTATTTTGAGGGGCGTTCAGCAAGATGGTCGCTATGGCTTCCCAGATATCGAAAAGGGTTACCTTGTGTACCAAGGGGGTATGGATGTTAAAGATTAGCAAGTCACAATTTTTACGGGGGCTGCAGTGCCCCAAATCTCTTTGGCTCTACAAGAATGGGGCTAAAGAGTTGAGAGCGAAACCTTCAGCTGATGTTTTAGCAAATATGGAGAGTGGTACATCTGTGGGGGAGTTGGCTCAGCAGCTATTCCCGGATGGGAAATTGATCGCCTTTGATTCAGATGATTTCGATGGCATGCTTTCGCACACAGAGGCATTGATTCAGGCTGGGTGTCAAACCATTTATGAAGCGACCTTCAGGGGAAATGGCATCTTTATCATGGTTGATGTGCTACATCTTGGGGGTGATGGTTGGGAACTCTATGAGGTCAAGGCTTCAACCTCGGTAAAGCAGTACCACCGATATGATACGGCGATACAGTGGTATGTGCTTCAGGCACTGGGGTTGCCGTTATCGAAGGCAGCAGTGGTTCATATCAATAATCAATATGAGCGCACCGGTGATCTGGAGCTTGAAAAGCTGTTTCATATTGAGGATGTCACAGATGATGTCATCGCAAGGCAGGAGGAGATTGAAGATCAGCTCTCCTTGATGGATGCGGTGCTTCAAAGTCCAGAGCCGGAGATCAGGATCGGATCGCAATGTAGTACCCCCTATGCGTGTGATTTTCATGCATACTGTTGGCGCGGTGTGCCTGATCGATCAGTGTTTGAACTCTATTGGATGAATGGAGAGAAAAAGTTGGATCTTTATCATCGTGGGGTTGTGACACTGGATCAGCTGTCCCAGGATGTGTCGCTATCGGCAATACAGAGAAAACAGGTTGAGGCATTCAAGGAGAAAAGGCCAATCATCAATGAATCTGTAATTGCCTCGTTTCTGGATACCGTGCAAGGGCCGGTAAGCTATTTTGATTTTGAGACCTTCTACAATGCAGTTCCACGATTTGATCGGCAACGCCCTTATCAGCAGATCCCTTTTCAGTACTCTTTGCATATTGAGCAGGGTGGTGAATTGATCCACAAGGAATTTCTGGGCAGTGAGCATCGGGATCCGAGAAGAGATCTGGCAGAGCAGATGCTCGCAGACCTTCCTCAAAAAGGGGTGATTGTTGCCTATAACATGGGGTTTGAAAAACGGGTGATTCGAGAGTTGGCCAAGGATATGCCGGAGCTTGCTGACCAGTTGTTGGCGCTCAATGAGCGTTTTATCGATCTGATTGTCCCTTTCCGCAAGGGGGGATACTATGTTGATGAGATGAGGGGGAGTTTCTCGATCAAGTCTGTCCTACCCGCGTTGTTTCCAGATGATATTGAGCTGAGCTACAAAGAGCTGGATATCCAAAATGGTGGTGTGGCGAGTGATACCTTTGCGAATCTGTATAGAGTAAAGGATCCTGAAGAGGTGAGAAAGATTCGAGAGGCGCTTCTGGCCTATTGTCATCTGGATACGCTTGCCATGGTCAAGTTGATGGTGTTTTTGAGAGGATTGATTGGATAATTTTTGTTGTTCTTGTAAATTGATAAGGAGAAATAAGTAATGGCATCTAATAACTATAAATGTGAGAAACACCGTGTGCAGGGTCCAGCTGTGAAGAAATGTACAGCGTGCGGAAAAATTCAGTGTAGTAAATGTAGAAAAGAGATGAAGTCTGTTGGTGCTAATAAATGTGCATTTTGTGGAAAGTTAAATACACTTGAGAGTTAGTTGATTATTCATTGTAGCTATTTAGGGAGGCAGAATAGATACTGTTTTCTCAATGTGTTCTTCAAAAGGATTGCCAGCAATGAATCCGAATATCTTTGATTATGCTACTAAAGAACTCACGCAGGATGCGTTGATCTGTTGGTTGGTGCAGTGGGCTGATTATCGGTGTAGTGATAGAGATCCAAGAATGCATCAGGTTGGTTTATCTTTTATCCGATCCTTGTTGAAAAAGGGAGGGTATCAAGGTGAACTTGCAGACTCATTGTCCATCTCTGTGAAGCGACAGGAGAGCAATATTGATGTTCTGGTGGTTATCAATAATAAAATTCTTATCCTGATTGAGGATAAGACCAGTACACGTGAACATAGTGAGCAGCTGGTTAGATATTCTGATTATGTAAAGAGAAAAGAGGAATATAAGAGGTTAGAGCTGATAAAGATCTATTTCAAGACTGATGCGCAAATTAATATGCAACATGTTATTCAGAGTGGTTATGCACCATATCGGTTGGCTGACTTGATGATGGTATTGGATCAAGCTGTTGATCTGGGGGTTGAGAATGATGTTCTCCTCTATAGCCACCAATACTATCGTCTACGCGATCAGAAGTTGAACCATTTCTATAATGAAAAAGTGGAAAACTGGTTAGATAATCACAGTTATTGGAAGGGATTGTTTCAATGTGTTAACGATGCCAGAAACCCGCGCCTATTCGCCGCATCCC
>CAYFOU010000253.1:0-3353 GCA_964344805.1 uncultured Piscirickettsiaceae bacterium
AATTATATGGCGAAAGCCGGGTTCGCCCTACCTTTACTATGAAATATACGGGTTAAGCGCTCCAGCAGCATGCGGTACTCCTCGATGATTTCATCTTGTTCACACCTTTGCTTTTTCTGGTTGATATTCTCGATTATGACGTCCATTCTAAGTGGTATATGCCGATGATCGGGGGGCAATATGAGCAATATGGATAGAAGATGGTGGACCATAAAAGATCAACAGTGCGCTCCAAGAAGTTGCCCAAGTGGCGTCTGCTCTCCATTGATGATAGCCAGCACGTACATGATACCTATGCAGCGATTTTTGGTCATGATCTGAAGGTAGATCCCCGTCTGCATGAGATGACGGTGCTGGTCGAGGAGCAGGATCAAGCCATCGCTCCGCCAATCTACTTTGAGATGGAACGGGCACTCAGTGGCAAGGAGGGGTTTCTCAAGGTCAAGCAGGCACTGGCAGAAGAGAGGCCCTATGCGGTGATTCTGCTCGATATGCGCATGCCGCCGGGCTGGAGTGGGCTAAAGGCGGCGAAGATGATCCGCTCGGTCGACAAGGATGTGCGCATCATCTTCTGTACCGCCTATTCCGATTACAATCTGGAGCAGATTCGCAAAGAGGTTGGACTGGATTTCGACTATTTCAAGAAGCCGGTGGATGCCAAGCGGTTGCTGCAGACCGCACTCTCTCTGGCCGGTTGCTGGGACCGCTTCCAGGCACTGGAAGAGAAGCCGCAGATGCCACTGCAGCCGCTGGGGGAGTTTGACCATCTGCATGAGGGGTTGATGCCCTCGGCGCTGGAGCCGGACAAACATACCTTTGTCAGCGTCACCGATGCCGAGGGCAAGATCATCTATGTCAATAAACTTTTTTGTCAGGTTACCGGCTATTCAAGCAGTGAACTGATTGGGAAGAACCACCGCATCATCAAGTCGGATGAGCATCCGGCAGAGTACTTCCAGCAGATGTGGGAGACCATCCTTCAGGGGGAGGTGTGGTACGGAGATATCAAGGATCGCAGGAAGAATGGTACCTGCTTCTGGAGCCGCTCAATGATCATTCCGGTGATGGGAGAAGAGGACAAGCCAGTCAAGTTTATCTCCCTCAAATATGATCTGGCCGATGTGCAGTGGATGGAGCGGGAGATGCAGATGACTCACGCCTTTGAGGAGGCGGATCGCAAACGGCTCTCTATTGTCAGTGACATTCTTGATATGTCGAAGATCGAATCGGGGAATATCGAGCTCAATGAGGCCCCCTACAGCCTGAATGTACTGCTGGCCGATATTGAACACAACTACTCCACCCGGGCGCATGATGCCGGACTGGATCTGCTGGTGCGTCATCATGGGAAGGAGCAGTTTCGCCTCAATGGAGATGTTCACCGTATTGCCCAGATTATTGGCAATCTGATGGACAATGCGATTGAGTTTACCGATCACGGGGTGATTACCCTCAGCTGCAAACATGATGAAAAACACCTCTCCTTCAGGGTGGAGGATACCGGCTGCGGGATGTCGAAGAAGAGGCTGAAGCAGTTGATGCAGCAGCTGCACAAGGTGGATCAACACGATCACCACCATTTTGAGGGCAGTGGACTGGGACTCTTTGTCGCCTTCAATCTGGCGGAGTTGATGGGGGGAACCATTGATGCCACCAGCCAGGAGGGGGTGGGGTCGATCTTCCGTCTCAATCTCCCCTATCGGCTCAGCGATCTGCCGCTGGTACAGGAGGTGGATGGCGCCAATGGTGAACTGCTGAATGAGCCTGCCGCTGGACAGGTGCTGGTGGCTGAGGATGTCCCTTTCATGCAGATGCTGGAGAAACGTCTGCTGGAGCAGGTGGGGGCCTCGGTAAAAGTGGTTGATAACGGAGAGGAGGCGGTCAAGCAGGCGCTGCAGTACCCCTTTGATCTGATTCTGATGGATATGGAGATGCCGGTAATGGATGGCATTGAGGCGACCCGGGTGTTGCGGGATCAAGGGTGTGATACCCCGATCATTGCGCTGACCGCCTATACCGAGGCGCGCTACCAGGATGCCTTCTTCGAGGCGGGGTGTGATGGCTTTCTCAGCAAGCCGATCGACAACAGTGAGCTGCGCTATGTGATTCGTCAGTACCTCCTCAAGCATTTCCCGACACAGACCGATGATGCGTTGATGGTCTCGTTTGTCGAACACACCTCACGTAGCAAGGAGTCGATGATGGAGGCGCTGGAGGCGATGGACTGGGAGCAGATGCGGGCGCGCTTCAACCATGTACGGCGCACCCCGACCGCCTCCCACTATGTGGAGGAGATGATTACCCGGCTGGAGGTGATCTACTCCAGCTATGCACGCAATGGCTATAACCTGATCGAGGATATCGAGGAGCTGGCCGATGAGGTGATCGAAAAATTGCAGCAGAGTGCCGACCTCTTCATTGGGGTGATCCACCTCTATACCCACTTTCCCTATCCGATCATGCGCACTATTCAGAATACGGTATTTGCGGTATTGACTGCGTTGCGACTGGAGTGGAATGAGGGGCGTATCCGTTCGCTCTCACGTGCCTGCCTGACCCAGAATCTGGGGCTCTATCCACTGCAGACGGAGCTGTCGGAGGTGCAGGGTGAATTGAGCAATTTTCACCGTATGCATATCCGTCTCCATCCGAAGAATAGTGCCAAGGCGCTGATCAAGATGGGGGTGAGTGACCGGATATGGCTCAACGGAGTCGCCTATCACCATGAGAGGATGGATGGCAGTGGCTATCCCCACGCCTACATGGGCAAGGATATCCCGCTGGAGGCGCGACTGATGGCGATTGCAGACCGTTATGGTTCGATGATCTCACCGCGCCGTTATCGCAATCCCGGCAGCCCAAGGGCAATCATGCAGCAGTTTCTCTCCGGCAAGAAGAGCAAATATGATGTGCGCCTGAGCAAGGCGCTGATTGCAGAGCTGGGTATCTATCCACCGGGTACCACCGTTGAACTGGTCTCCGGCGAGACTGCACTGGTGACCCGCAGAGGGCGTGACTCACTCCACCCTGAGGTGATGGCGGTCTGGGATGAGGAGGGACGCTGTTATGAGCATCCGGTCAAGCGGGATGTCGAGGCGCTGGAGTACAACATTGTGGCGATCAAGCGGCATAAGGATGCCGGACGCCTCAATGCCGACCGCTTCTGGGGGGAGAGGGCCGATGGGGTGCGTCAGCCGCTGTTCCGCTCATGAAGCGTCGGATTGGCCGTTTGAACGGCAGCCTCTATAAAGTTACTGAGTCGAGCGCTCGATGTGGCACATGGCTGACAGGAGTTAAGCTATTACCTAAATCCTGCAAACCACTCGCAAATCAAGTAGAGAAAAGGCAGACTC
>CAYFOU010000254.1:0-3347 GCA_964344805.1 uncultured Piscirickettsiaceae bacterium
GGTGAAGCGCTTGGAGAACTCCATCAGCTGCCACAGATCCGACTTGGCTCCTTCCAGTGCAGGTACCTGCTGGCGCCATGCCTGAGAACGGCGCTCTGCGTTACCGTACATACCCTCCTTCTCGATCCACATCGCGGTAGGCAGAATCAGATCGGAGGCCATTGCAGTAACGGTAGGGTAGGGGTCTGAAGTGACCACAAAGTTCTTCGGATTGCGGTATCCAGGATAGGCCTCGTCATTGAGATTTGGTCCAGCCTGCATGTTGTTGTTACACATTACCCAGTAGGCGTTGAGCTTGCCATCTTTGAGCATGCGGTTCTGCAGTACTGCATGGTAGCCAGGCTTGCCGGGAATGGTGCCCTTTGGAATATTCCATACCTTCTCGGAGAAGTCACGGTGCTTCTCGTTCATTACCACCAGATCGGCTGGCAGACGGTGGGCGAAGGTGCCGACCTCACGTGCGGTACCACATGCAGAGGGCTGACCAGTCAGTGAGAATGGGCTGTTGCCAGGCTCGGAGATCTTGCCGGTGAGCAGATGCAGGTTGTACATCAGGTGGTTCATCCAGACACCACGGGTGTGCTGGTTGGTACCCATGGTCCAGAGCGACATTACCTTCTTGTCAGGGTCTGCATAGACCTTGGCCAGCTTCAGCAGGTTCTCCTCGGGTACGCCAGACATCTTCGATGCCTTCTCCAGGGTGTATTCGGAGACAAACTTCTTGTAATCGTCGAAGCTCATTGGCTTGGAACCGATCTGTGCCTTGCGTGGAGAGCTGTTCTTGGCATTCTTCTCGCGTGGGTCGGTTGGGCGCAGGCCGTAACCGATATCGGTGTTCACCATACGGATGTTGGTGTGGTTCTTCACGAACTCTTCGTTTACGGCACCGTTCTGGATGATGTAGTTGGCAATATAGTTACCAATCACCAGATCGGTCTGTGGCTCGAAGATCATTACGTTGTCTGCGAGGTCACAGCTACGGTGGGTGTAGGTAGAGAGTACATGTACCGAGGAGTTCTCTTTGGTGAGACGGGTGTCGGTGAGGCGTGACCAGAGAATCGGGTGCATCTCCGCCATGTTGGAGCCCCAGAGGACAAAGTTCTCTCCATGCTCGAAGTCATCGTAGCAGCCCATCGGCTCGTCCGAACCGAAGGTACGCATGAAGGCGCCTACCGCAGAGGCCATACAGTGGCGTGCATTGGGGTCGATGTTGTTGGAGCGGAAGCCCGCCTTGTAGAGTTTGGAGGCGGCGTAGCCCTCCAGTACGGTCCACTGGCCGGATCCGAACATGCCAACGGTGGATTTGCCATCACCGCGCTTGTGGTCATTGGCCATCGCCTCTTTCCACTTCTCGGCCATGATGTCGAAGGCCTCATCCCAGCTTACAGGCTCGAACTTGCCATTCTTGTCGTACTTGCCATCGGTCTGGCGCAGTAGTGGGGTATTCAGACGGTCCTTGCCGTACATGATCTTGGAGAGGAAGTAGCCCTTGATGCAGTTGAGACCACGGTTTACCGGGGCATCCGGATCGCCCTGAGTGGCTACCACGCGACCATCGCGTGTGCCGACCAATACACTACATCCTGTTCCGCAGAAACGGCAGGGGGCCTTGTCCCAACGAATACCGTCGGCATCATAACCATCTTTTGCCAATGTGGTAACGGGGATGCCACTGATACCTACAGCTGCGGCGGTCGCAGCGACTGCGTTGGACTTGATAAAGTCCCTTCTAGAGATTCCCATAGAGTAATTACTCCTCTGTTGTCATGTCGATGAATTTGCAGCGGGGGATGCAACCCAGGTGATTAGAAGTCGTCTTCTTGTTCTTCCCTGACTCCCAGCCTCCCTCTAGAATAACCAAATATATTTGTTGGTTATTCGCACATAAAAAATATGTGATTGACGTTATCGCATGGTCGATGACGGAGAGTCAATGGCAATTTGATGAATAATTTGCAAAAGTTGATACAGGTCAACAGAAGGTGGTTTGTGGTGGTTATTCATCCGGGTCGTAGGGCATTTGATGAGCAATGCCGCGGTGACAGTCGATGCAGGTGTCTCCCTCATCCATCGCATCGGGGTGGGTTTCACGGGAGTTCTCATTCTGCCAGTCGAAGCGCATTGCGGCGTAGTCATGGCAGTTGCGGCACTCTCTGGAGTCGGAGTCCTCCATCGATGCCCAAACTCGTTTTGCCAGCTCCATCCGCTTGGCCTCGAACTTTTCCGGGGTGTCGATTGATCCCGTCATCCAGTAGTAGAGTTCACGGGTGGCATGGATCTTTCGTCTCAATTTCTGGGTCCAGTCCTTGGGAACGTGACAGTCGGAGCAGATCACCCGCACGCCGGTGCGGTTCTGATAGTGGACGCTCTGCTTGTACTCCCGGTAGACGGTCTGCTCCATCTCATGACAGGAGATGCAGAACTCCATGGTGTTGGTGTACTCCATGAAGGTGTTGAAGGCGCCCCAGAAGAGAATGCCGCCGATTCCCCCCAGCAGCAGTATCCCCATCAGCAGGCGGGGACTGGGGTTGCTGCAGAAGCGGGCGAGCAGTGGGCGCCTGTGATGGGTTGGTGTTGAGCTGTTCCCCATAAGGGAAGAGGGGCGTGGTTATTGGGTGGGCGCCAGGGACTGGATATAGGTCACCATCTCCCACACCTGCTGCTTGGTAAAGACCAGCTTGTAGTTGGGCATGGCACCTCGACCATTACGGACCTTCCAGAACAGGTCGCCAGCAGGGTGGTGTGCAGCGGAAAAGCTGAGGTCCGAGGGTTTCCCGCGAATGACCCCTTTGGCAGCAGGGTTGCCAGTGCCATCCTGACCGTGGCACTGGGTGCAGAACTGGTCGTACAGCTTTTTGCCGGCAGCAATATTCTCTGGGCTGGGAGACATCGGGTTGGGGCGCGCAGCAGCACCAGGGGGAGAGTTCCACGCCTTGGTGTGGTCATGACCTTCGTGTGCATAGAGTGGTGCTGCAGTGAGTAGCAGTAGAGCTGCCGTGGCTGCTGGCTTGAACATGAATACCCTCCGTGATCTGTTCAGTAACATGGTGCCTCGCCTTGCATAGTGGAGGGATTGAGTGGGTGGTGTCAAGTGTGAGGTTGGGGATGATGTGATCTAGTACAGTGTTAGCCTTGAAGTGGCGGTTAAAATGAGTCGAGAAGCGGTTAGCTGCCAGGCGCGGTATCGCCGGGGTAGCCACTCTACCTCAAGATGCCGCAACAACGCAGATGACCGCTTATCGGCTCACCCTTTGGGCGCCACAAAAATGCCCGATTACGGTGTTGTGGCCTCTTGACATAGGAGTGCTATGCCGGTGAGGCCACGCCTTGTACTCGAACATTTTACC
>CAYFOU010000255.1:0-3334 GCA_964344805.1 uncultured Piscirickettsiaceae bacterium
ATCCAGGATATCCACCCCGGTCAAAGAGGTGTGCGAACCACTTGGGAGCCGCACTGAGCAAAAAACTGGGGGTATGGCTCTCCTGAAAATGGAATAAGTCAGGGTTTCTGCTGCATCAGACGCCCAGAGATCTGAATATCCAGCTCCGCCAGCTTGCGGTTGATGCGCTGCTGAATCCGTTCGGCCTCAGCCCGATCTCCATAGGCACCGATCCGCACCCGATAAAGCTGCCGTCCGGCCAGCTCCTGTTTCTTGATAAAGACCGCCTTGAAACCAGCCTTCTTGATGGTACCCAGCAGAGAGAAGGCCTCTTTTTTTCCAGAGGCTGGAAAGGTCGCCACCTGCACCACCCAGCCTGCCGCCTTTTTCCCCAATAGAGAACTGGTCGGCTTCTTGGGCTTTTTGGCCTCTGGCTTGGGTTGAGGCTGCAGCGGTGGTTCCACTCTGGCCACCGTCAACTGTTCCAGCCCCCGCAACGCCTTGGGATGTGTGGGGTCGAGCACCAACACCTCACCATATTTGGCACGGGCAGCCTCTCGCTTCCCCTTCCGCTCCAGCCTGCTCGCCTCATCCAGCAACTGCTGCAGATAGCGCTCCGCAGCCCTTGCCTGTTCCAGATCGGCAAAGGCCTGCTTCATCTCCACCAGTTGCTGCCGATAGCGCTGAAATTTCGGCTCTCTAAGCGCCGCCTCTCCCTTCAGCGCCTGATAGGCATCCATCTTCTCCTCCGCCAGCTGCAGCTTGCCCTGTTTCAGCGCACGCTCAACGGCCAGATCAAGCACAGCCGCCTTGCGCTTCTTCTCTTCACGCTCTCGCGCCCTCTTCTTTTTTTCAGCCTCCTTGCGGGCCGCCGCAACCCTCTTGCGATCAGCCGCCGCCTGCAGCTTGCGCTGGCGCTCCGCCTCGCGGGCCGCCAGTGCCTTCTTCTCCGCTTCAATCTTCCATTCAGCCCGTGGAGGCTCCTGTACAGGTGGCTCCACCGGTTTCTCCTTGACCGGCTCAGGCAGCGCCTCAACTACCTTTGGCGGCTGTGTCGATTGGCACCCTTGCAGTACAAACAGCGGTAATATGGAGAGAAACAGTACCTTTTTTGCTGCTATCTTCTGATCCATCGAGCGAAATACAATCTATTCCATCATCAAAAAAGTGAGGATAACAGATCCCCTTGGCAACTGCCTTCCTATCCACGGGGAGCCTGCTTACAGTGACAGAGACCTTTGCACGGAAGGATGGCCTTGCTTTCATGTAAAGGTCTCTGACAGTAAATATATTTTTAATAGCTTAAAAAATATTCATTAAGTTTCAATAATCAATATGTTTACTTTCTAATATTATTGTTTTAGAATAGAGTCGTCATGCAGGATGTACTAGAGAGCGCCCTGCATGGTCGAAATAACCATACTCCTCCTTTGATGGTTATTGGATTGCCACGGCACCATAAGGATTTGGGCCGTGGCTTTTTTATCCCCGAAAACATTACTCTCGCCTGATATTAAAGTAAAAAAGGCTTCATAATGAAAATTGGGGGCCTCATGACCATCTCCCTGATATCCGGCTGCGCCCTTGCCCTGCAGGAGCACAGCGATCAATGCTCCCTCCTGCTACCAGCGCTCTAACCGGGTGATATTTGATTACCGCACAGACAGGTTACGATCAATAAAGGCGCGCACCATCGACTCGGGCTGCGCACTCTGAAAGCGCTCACACTCCTCCCCATCAACAAAGGCGAGCACAGTGGGAAAGCCTCGCGCCCCAAAACGTCCGGCAATCTTCATATTCTCATCCTCTGCCTCCAGTTTGGCGAGCAGGAACTCTCCCCGATACTCATGCGCCAGCCGCTCCAGAATCGGCTCCAGCACCCGACAAGGGCCACACCACTCGGCACTGATATCGAGCACTACCAGACGTCTGAAGGACTCCTCGATTACTGCCTGATCAAAGTTGTCAACATCTACCTCGAACAGACAGTCATCGGCAGCAGGCAACACCAGTTCCATTCCTAGTGCTCGAGCACTAAAAGGTCTCTTCCAGCGCATCACGATGAGGACTGTTCTTCTTCTCGCGCTCTTCCGCCTCGGGGTTCAGCAGCAGACAGTAGCGCTCATCGAAGTTGTCCCCATCCAGACGGTGGTAGATGTAGTCAATCGCCATATTCTCATCCGGATGCAGGTTCTCCGCACCGATGTGGCCGAACAGCCCGGTACGGTGCATCACCTGGTGGATCTGACGCTTCAGGCCACTGAAGACCAGGGTGATGTTATTCTCCTTCAGGCGCGAGACCAGCTGATGGAGCATCTCCTCACCAGAGGCATCGAGGGTATTGATCGCATCCCCCACCACCAGCAAATACTGCACCTCCGGACGCTCACACAGCGCCTCCAGAATCGCCTCCTCGAAGTAGGAGACATTGGCAAAGTAGAGCGAACCATCAAAACGGAGCACCACAATGCGCTTGTCCTGTGGCAGATCATGGACCCGGATATCACGCAGGGTGCCATCCGCATAACGACCCAGAATCGCCACACGTGGCTTCATGGTGGAGTAGAGGTAGAGCCCCAGCGCCAGCAGCGCACCGATCATGATGCCCTGATCAAGATGAGGGGCAAAACCGAGGGTCGCCACAAAGGTGGTGACCGAGGCGATACCGTCATGCTTGTTGGCCACCCAGGCGTGCTTGAAGGCCTTGAAGTTGATCAGGCCGATCACCGCCATCATGATCACCGCCGCCAGTACCGCCTTCGGCAGATGGTAAAGCAGTGGAGTGAGGAAGAGCAGGGTAATCAGCACCAGTGCAGCGGTATAGACCGAAGACATGCCGGTACGGGCACCGGCATTGAGGTTCACCGCCGAACGGGAGAAGGAGCCACTGGCCGGGTAGGCCTGAGAGAAGCTGCCGACAATATTGGCCAGCCCCTGTCCCATCAGCTCCTGGTTGGGATCGATCTTGTCCTTGGTCTTGGCCGCCATCGCCTTGGCGATGGAGATCGCCTCCATGAAACCGACCAGAGAGATCACAATGGCGCTGGTGAAGAGGATACCCAACACCTCAAAGTTGATCGTCGGTACCGCGATCGTAGGCAACCCCTCCGGGATCTCGCCCACCACGGCACCACCCATCCCCTGGAAACCGATCACATAACTCAACACCGTGGTGATCACCACCGCCAGCAGAACGCCCGGCAGCTTGGGCATGAACTTCTTGGTTCCCATCATGATGGCAAAGGCGAGCACACCCATTACCAACGTCATCATGTGGGTATCTCCTACCTGCATCAATACTCCCCAGATATCCCCGAGGAAGAAGTCACTGCGCTCCTTGGTGACACCAAAGATC
>CAYFOU010000256.1:0-3332 GCA_964344805.1 uncultured Piscirickettsiaceae bacterium
GAGTACGGAGCTGACGAAGTAATTGCTGGAAAAGGGCATTTTTAGAGGTGCCTTAAAGAGAAGGGCAGATTATGGGCTGGGCTGGAAAACTGTTGGGCGGTGCATTCGGATTTCTCTTTGGTGGACCGCTGGGCGCACTGGTGGGGGCTGCCTTCGGCCACAAGTTCGATAAGGGGATAGAGGGTCTTGCCTCCTCGGTGGGTTGGGAGAGTGGAGATCAGCAGCGGGTACAGACCGCCTTCTTTACTGCCACTTTCTCGGTGATGGGCCATGTTGCCAAGGCGGATGGACGGGTCACCCCGGATGAGATCCGCATGGCACGGGCGGTGATGGACCATCTGCAGCTCGATGCCACCCTGCGCAAGGCGGCGGAGAAGCTCTTTAATGAGGGCAAAAAATCCGATTTTCCTCTCGATGATCTGCTGCAGCAGTTCCGCAAGGAGGTGGGGCGGCGCACCACCCTGACCCAGATGTTCATGGAGATCCAGCTCCAGTCCGCCTATGCCGATGGGGAGATGCATCCTGCGGAGCGCAAGATTCTGCTCCATATCGCCTCGGTGCTGGGCATTGCCCGTCCCCTCTATGAGCAGCTGGAGT
The DNA here is from genome assembly GCA_964344805.1 of uncultured Piscirickettsiaceae bacterium. Taxonomy (GTDB): domain Bacteria; phylum Pseudomonadota; class Gammaproteobacteria; genus Thiopontia. The sequence goes on from CAYFOU010000256.1 coordinate 598, forward strand.
CGATGGTGCGTGCTTCGGCGGGACAGCGTGCGGGAGGTTCGCAGAAGCCCTCGCTGGAGAGTGCCTATGAGACTCTGGGGATCCAGGCCGATGCCACCGATGCCGAGGTGAAACGCGCCTATCGTCGCCTCACCAGCCAGCACCACCCTGATAAGCTGGTGGCCAAGGGATTGCCGGAGGAGATGATGAAGATGGCGGCGGAGAAGACCCACCAGATTCGTACCGCCTACGAGACCATTCAGGCCGCAAGAAAGCAATAGGGGTATCCAAAACGCACATCAATGTTATGGCTGAAAACTCTGGATTCATCCTGTAAAGTTCTCCTCCACTCAAACGATTTAAAACCCAGGAACAAATAAGGAAGTGTTATGAAAGAGAATCTGATTGCCCCCTCTATCCTCTCCGCAGACTTTGCCAAGTTGGGCGAAGAGGTGGACAACGTACTCGCCTCTGGTGCCGATATCGTCCACTTTGATGTGATGGACAACCACTACGTACCCAATCTCACCATCGGCCCTCTGGTGTGTGATGCGCTACGTAGCCACGGGGTTACTGCAGATATTGACGTACACATGATGGTGAAGCCGGTGGACCGCATCATCCCCGATTTTGCCAAGGCGGGTGCCACCTACATCACCTTCCATCCAGAGGCCTCCGAGCATATTGACCGCTCGCTGGGGCTGATCCGTGAACTGGGCTGCAAGTCCGGTCTGGTCTTCAATCCAGCGACGCCGCTTTCTCATCTCGACTATGTGATGGACAAGGTGGACATGATCCTGTTGATGTCGGTCAACCCCGGTTTCGGTGGTCAGAGCTTCATCCCGGCGACCATGGACAAGTTGCGTGCTGCACGCAAGATGATCGACGAGAGCGGCTACGATATCCGTCTGGAGATCGATGGTGGGGTCAAGGCCAACAACATTCGTGAGATCCGCGAGGCGGGCGCTGATACCTTTGTTGCTGGTTCCGCGATCTTCGGTGCGGCCAAGGATGATGATCCCAATCGCTACGACTCCATCCTCAAGGAGTTCAGAGATGAGCTGGCCAAGGCCAACGTATAAGGCGCTCCTAAAAATGCACTTTTTCCGCGATTGCGGCGTCAGCTCCGTACTCGATTCCTCATGTGCCAATGCACACTGCGGATCTGCGTGCGGTGCTTCCTTGCACTCACGAAAAAATCACTATTTTTAGAAGCACCTTAAGGTAATTGAATATGAAGTTGAAACTCCCAAAGATGGTGCTGATCGATGTCGATGGCACCCTGGTAGACAGCGTACCGGATCTGGCCTGGTGTGTGGATGAGATGTTGACGCAGATCGACATGTCAACGCGTGGGGAGGCGCGGGTCCGCCACTGGGTGGGCAATGGTGTGGAGCGTCTGGTGCGACGAGCATTGACTGACTCGCTGGATGGCGAGCCAGAGGATGCGCTGTTCGACAAGGCCTTTCCGATCTTCTCCGAACTCTATGCCGAGAACACCAGCAAGCGCAGTGTGCTCTACCCCGGCGTGGAGGAGGGGCTGGCCTGGTTGGCTGAGCAGCCACTGCGCATCGGCTGTGTCACCAACAAGGCGGAGCGTTATACGCTGCCCATCCTCAATGACCTGGGGATTCGCGACCATTTTGAGATTGTGGTCAGTGGTGACACCCTGTCGGTGAAGAAGCCGGATCCCGGTCCGTTGTTGCATGTATCGGATCACTTCGGTCTGCAGCCGAGCGAGGCGACAATGATTGGTGACTCGATGAGTGACGTGAAGGCGGCGCGTGCTGCAGGCTTCTCCATTGTCTGCATGAGCTATGGCTACAACCATGGCGAAGATATCCGCGACTACGATCCCGATGCGGTGATCGATTCGATGGCGGAGTTCCCGTCGGTGTTTGAGGTGTAGTGGTGCGCTTGTCTGAGAACGGGGCAATCAGCAGTTTGTGGGGGCGATGGCACCCCTCGCTGGTCCCCCCTTTTCTCAGATAGCGCATCTACAGCAGACCCGGAACACAACGATGATCAACCAGACCGAATTCAATGAACTGGCCCAGCAAGGCCACAATCGCATCCCGCTGACCCGCGAGATCCTTGCCGATATGGATACTCCGCTCTCCGCCTACCGCAAGGTGGCCGAGGGGCCCTACAGCTATCTGTTCGAGTCGGTACAGGGGGGGGAGAAGTGGGGACGCTACTCCATTATCGGCCTCCCTGCGAAGACTATCCTTCGAGTGAACGGAAAGAAGATTACCATTGAGACCGATGGCGTTGAGATGGAGTCGCTGCAGAGTGATGATCCACTGAGCTGGATCGAGGATTATCGCCAGCAGTTTGATGTGGCGCTGTGCGAAGGGTTGCCCCGCTTTACCGGTGGTCTGGTGGGCTGCTTCGGCTATGACACGGTGCGGTTGATCGAGGAGAAGCTGACCGCAATGCCGGAGGCCGACCCACTGGGCAACCCCGATATCATTCTGATGGTCTCGGAGGAGGTGCTGGTTTTTGATAATCTCAGTGGCAAGCTCCATATCGTGATCCATATGGATCCCTCGATCGAGGGTGCATGGGAGCAGGGGCAGCAGCGGCTGGATCAGATCAGTGTGCAGCTCAACCAGGCGGTCCACCCGCTGGAGAGTACCCCCAACCGTAGTGTCAGTGAGTCCGATTTTGTCTCCGGTTTTACCCAGGAGAAGTTCGAGTCGGCGGTGGAGCGGATCAAGGAGTATATCGTCGAGGGGGACGTGATGCAGGTGGTG
>CAYFOU010000257.1:0-3315 GCA_964344805.1 uncultured Piscirickettsiaceae bacterium
GTAGGCTGTCACGGCAGCGATGGCAAGGAAGAGGAAAAGCCACTAGGTGGATTGTCACAATCTAATCCTTGGGAAGTGCTTCATAAGACACTCTATGGGCACCCTAGAAGTGAGATGCCTGCATTAATGGCATTCGGTACCCAGCCATCAGTTGATATTCTGGCTTATATGCAGAATTCACTTCCGATGGAGTAGCTGATCTCACTTCAGGCTTATACTGGATTAGAAGCAATAACACCGTTAACAAAAAATAACAAATGATCTGTTAGAAGGGAAACTGATGGAATGTTTTAGAAAGTGTGTAGGGGGCTACCACCAACAATTGAATGCAGCCTTATTTCGCAGGGATTGGAAGCATGTCAAAGAGATAGCTCACCCGATCAAATATCATGTAATGGCATTTGGTTTTCCTCAAGTAATCGAAAAGGCCCAGATGCTATGTGATGCTTGCGATGCCAATCATTACGAAGATATGGGAGCCTTTGCCAGAGGTTTGTTATTTGAAATTGAAAATGTTTTGAGTAAGTAGACCAGCACTGAGAGTGCTCTAAGCGATGAAACTCGGTCGCGTTTCTCAGGTTGGACGATGTTTCATGGCAGGTTTTGGTACTCAGGTATTATGATTATAATTGCTGATATTTATGAAACGATTAATATAGGCTCATCTTAACCGTTTTCAACCAGATGCAGAGGGGGAGCAGCCATGAACAGCCGGGACATTATTCGCTCTCTGATGACCAACAGCGAGTCGGTCATCTACTTCAAGGATGCCGAAGGGAAGTTTGTGCTGGTCAACCAGCGCTGGATCGATCTCTATGGTGTGGAGCTTTCCGATATTGTTGGAAAGGACCATTTCGGCAATTATTCCTCGAAGATCGCGGCAGAAGCCCGCAAGCAGGAGCGGTTGGTCGAAGAATCCAATCAGGTGCATACTGTCGAGGAACGCATCACCCAGGAGGGGCAGATTCACTACTACCTCTCCACCCGTTTCCCGGTCCATGATGAAAAGGGGCAACTGATCGGCAGTGGTACCCTCTCTACCGAGATGACCGAGCAGAAGCAGCTGGAGGATGATCTCAGACAGACCCAGCTGGAGCTGGAAGAGATGGCGATGCTTGATCCGCTCACCCGTGCCTGCAGCCGTGCCTCCTTCTATGAGAAGGCGGAGTTTGAGGTGCTGCGTCACCGCCGCTATCTCCATACCCTGTCGATTCTGATCCTTGATATTGATCAGTTCCATCTGGTGGAGGAGCGTTTTGGTCATGAGATTGGAGACCAGACGCTGGTGCGCCTGGTGGGGTTGATTCGTGAGGTGTTACGGGATACTGATATTGTCTGCCGACTTGAGCGGGACCGTTTTGCCATCATTGCTCAGGAGACCGATACCCATGAGGCTTACAGTCTTGCCAAGCGGCTGCTCAAGGCGGTACGTGAAGAGGAGTTCTATCGGGTAGAGGCGCTCACCGCCGGTATCGGGCTGGCCCAGCTGGTGGAGGGAGATGAGACCAGTGCGGTGATCGGGCGGGCACTGGAGGCGTTGAGTCAGGCCAAGTCAGAGGGCAAGAATCGTATTGTTGTCAATGATATGTAGATTGAGGTATCTGTACAAAACCATCTTCTGTGTGAATGTCTTGGTTCACTGTTTTTGAATAAAAGAAACCGACCCCCAATGGGAGGAGAAGGGGCCGGTTTACGTTCGTCCATCAGGTGAGTATTGGGAGGATCAGCACCTGATGATCGCCTTCTTGAAACCTGATAATCAGGTCGAGGATTAGAAGGGATGCCTTGATAGCAAGGGAGGATGCTTTAGGCATCAATTACGAACGATTCTTATTATATGTATTTTTTTGTAATATTCAAGTAAAATTGTCGGGTATTTTTCAGCTTTTCCCGATATACTGATATAGCTATGAAAGAGTCCTTTTCTGCCAATGTGTTACGGTGGGGTGCGCAACATGGGCGCAAGGGGTTGCCATGGCAGGAACCGCTGGATCCCTATCGGGTATGGATCTCTGAAATCATGTTGCAACAGACTCGGGTTGAGACCGTAATCCCCTATTTTCACCGTTTTATTGAAACCTTTCCCGACATCTGTGCATTGGCTGCGGCTGGTCAGGATCAGGTATTGGGGCTCTGGTCAGGGTTGGGGTATTACGCCCGGGCCCGTAATCTGCACAAGGCGGCAATCACCCTTTGCGAGCGGTATGGAGGGGAGATGCCGCCCAGTCGGGAGGCATTGGAAGCATTGCCAGGGATTGGTCGTTCCACCGCAGCGGCGATCCTCTCCATTGGCTTTGATCTGCCGGAACCGATTCTGGATGGCAATGTCAAACGGGTGCTTTGCCGTTATCATGGTGTTGAGGGATGGCCGGGGCGGAGTGCGGTGGTCAGGCAACTCTGGCGTCATGCGGAGCAGCATATGCCGCAGCAACAGTGTGGTCTCTATACCCAGGCGATGATGGACCTGGGGGCCTCACTCTGCAGTCGTCATCAACCAGCATGTGGTGAATGTCCTGTGGCAGGGGGATGTGTTGCATGCAAGGAGGGACGGGCAGATGAATTGCCGCAGCCCAAGCCGGGCAAAAAGCTGCCACAGAGAAGCTGCAGTATGGCCATTCTGCATAATGGTGGTGGCGCGCTGTGGATGGAGCGCAGGCCGGAGCAGGGCATCTGGGGAGGGCTCTGGAGTTTTCCTGAAATGGCCTCGGTAGCAGAGTGGAAAGAGTTGCAGAAGCCACAGACGTGGCCGGTACTTCGCCACACCTTTACCCATTTCAAGTTGGAGATTACTCCGCTCTACTGTGAGCTGGATCAACCGGTCTATACGGCTCCGCAGGGAGAGTGGGTTACACTGGATGCACTGGAGCAGCGAGGCATCGCAGCCCCGGTGCGGCGATTGATTGAATATATGAGAGCAGAGCAATTGTTATGACGAGAATGGTGCAGTGTGTGAAGTTGGGGCGAGAGGCGGAAGGGTTGGAGCGTCCGACCTATCCTGGGGGGCTGGGGCAGCGCATTTTTGAGCAGGTCTCGGCACAAGGATGGCAGCTATGGATGCAGCAGCAGACCATGTTGATTAATGAAAATCGCCTCAACATGGCCGATGCCAAGGCAAGAAAATTTCTTGAGCAGCAGATGGAGGCCTTCTTTTTTGGTGAAGGCTCAGAAAAACCGCAAGGATATATACCAACTGCTTGACCTGAAGGCGCTGATGCGATTCAATACGCAGCCTGCTTGTACAGCAGGCGGTAAAAACCGTTTGGCCGGATAGCTCAGTTGGTAGAGCAGAGGATTGAAAATCCTCGTGTCGGTGGT
>CAYFOU010000258.1:0-1006 GCA_964344805.1 uncultured Piscirickettsiaceae bacterium
GATGCTGCAGGATATCGCGATCCTGACCGGTGGTCAGGTGATCTCCGAGGAGGTTGGTCTCTCACTGGAGAAGGCTACTCTGGAGGATCTGGGTACTGCGAAGCGCGTTGTGGTTGAGAAGGAGAACACCACCATCATCGATGGTGCCGGTGCTTCTGACGAGATCGAGGCGCGTGTGGGTCAGATCCGTGCTCAGCTGGAGAACACCACCTCTGACTACGACAAGGAGAAGCTGCAGGAGCGTGTAGCCAAGCTGGCTGGCGGTGTTGCGGTAATCAAGGTCGGTGCTGCCACCGAGGTTGAGATGAAAGAGAAGAAGGCGCGTGTTGAGGATGCACTGCATGCAACCCGCGCTGCGGTTGAAGAGGGTGTGGTGCCTGGCGGTGGTACCGCACTGGTACGTGCCCGCGCCGGTATTGCCGAGCTGACCGGTGACAACCACGATCAGGATATGGGTATCAACATCATGCGTCGTGCAATGGAAGAGCCACTGCGTCAGATCACTAGCAATGCCGGTGATGAGGCCTCTGTTGTGGTCAACAAGGTGGAAGAGGGCGAGGGTAACTTCGGTTACAACGCGGCTTCTGGTGAGTATGGTGACATGATCGAGATGGGTATTCTGGACCCAGCCAAGGTAACTCGCTCTGCACTGCAGTATGCGGCCTCTGTTACCGGTCTGATGATCACCACCGAGGCGATGGTTGCCGAGATCCCACAGGAGTCAGCGCCAGCAGCGATGCCAGACATGAGTGGTGGCATGGGTGGAATGGGCGGTATGATGTAAATCGCTGCCCAGCTCATCTCCAGACGGGCGCATAGCAGTGTTGGAAAATGGTCATTCACAGGTGTGAACTCACATTTTCCGCCTTGCTCTGCACCCGTCTGAAAATGATCTGAAACGAAGTAACGCCTTTAGGCGGTAACAACGATTTCATTTCGTTGTTCGCTTGAAAGCCCCGGCCTTTTGGTTGGGGCTTTTTTGTCCCCTCAGTGTCATACCAATGTC
>CAYFOU010000258.1:1016-3306 GCA_964344805.1 uncultured Piscirickettsiaceae bacterium
TGGTGTGGGAGGGAAAGCCCGTGAGGGCCTCCCTATCCCGATTCCCCTCAGTGTCATACCAATGTCAGATGGTGGGTTGTAAAGTAGGTTTGCTCCGGTTTTCTATATCGCGGTTACCGGGATTTGAATGATATGTTCATTCAATTGCCGGACCTCGTTGGCATTGTTGATCACAACACCCATGGGTAGGTTGTTCTCTTTAATAAATCGATTGAGTGATGTGAGTTGCTTTAATTGTGTATTGCTTCCAAACTTGATCTCAATGGGGAGTGTTCCAAAAGGACCATCAAGGATCAGGTCAATTTCGGCACCATTTCGGGTGCGATAATAGTAATAGCCCCAGTTGGTAACGGGAGAAGCCTCCAGTCCCTTCAAAATCTCCTCAATAACCGCAGACTCGAAGATTTGGCCTATCATGGGAGAGTGGAGTAGTTGCTTGCGGGTGGTGATTGCCAACAGATGGTTGAGTAGTCCGGTGTCACGAAAGATCCCTTTTGGCATCTTGACGATCGATTTTGCGGCAGATTTCTCGTAGGAGGGGATGTTTCTCCAGATATAGGTCTGTGCAGCGATTTCCAGGTAATCGCGTACCGTCACCTCTGAGGTATCAATTGACCGGCCTACCTGAGCCTTGTTGATGATGGTTCCTGAAAGGCTGGCCAGCATACTGGTAAATCTGCGGTACTTGACCATATCCAGTCGTGGGAAGAGTTTTCTGATATCCCGGTCGATATAGGTTTGATGATAGCTATCCATCCAATACTGCTGTTGCATTGGATCATCTGCCGTGACAGTCTCAGGATATCCTCCGTACAGGATGTGGGATAGAAAGTCTGTCCCATCCGCTGTGTGAGGCATGGCCTTGAGTGTGCCGATGCTCTTCGGGGTAATGGGTTCAGAGAGTAGTCGGTAAAATGGTGAGAGAGGTTGCTGAAGCCGTTCATTGTACTTCAATGTTCCGAGATGAATAATGCCCACCCTGCCTGCAAGCGTATCTGCAACGGCTGAGAGGAGTGCTGGTGAACTGGAGCCGGTGAGGATGAAGCGGCCTTTCTCCTCGCGTTCTGAATCGATCACTCCTCTGAGTTCTTTGAACAGCTCAGGCGACTCCTGTGCCTCATCAATAATAATCTGTTTGGGGTACTCCTTGAAAAAGAAGTCGAAATCACGTGTGATGAAATCGTAGTCACTCCCTCTCTCAAGATCAAAATAGCCCCAGTTGGGATGGCATAGACGAGACAGTGTGGTTTTGCCAACTTGTCGTGCACCAATAATGAGTACTGCTGGAAAGATGGTAAGCAAGGTTTCCAGCTTTGAGAGGTGGTTTCTTTTTATACCATTCATAAGCAAATTCTACACAAGGATTTTACTTGTGTAAAATGGTGGTATTCCAGATGCTCACTCCTTGTAGAGGGAGGGTTACCGGCCTATGGCCATTCGAGGTGATTCGGGTGGGGGTAGAAACTGCAAATACTTACGCAATGATGAATGTATTGTCGTACATCGTCTAATTTGACGTTCGTTTGACAAAGCAGTGATACGATTCCAAGTGGTTTTGTATATGGATGGTGATGAATGAATATCTTGTTGATAGAAGATGATTCTATGCTGAATGAGACCATTGCCCATTTTCTGAGGATGAAAGGCAATGAAGTCGTCTCGTTGGAAGATGGGTTGAATGCCATCAATGAGATTGATGAAGCCAACTTTGATCTCTACATCATCGATATCAACATCCCAAAAGTGAATGGACTGAAGATCGTCAAATACATTCGGCAGAAAGATCTGGAAACCCCCATCATAATGATCACTGCATCGATGGAATTGGAAAATTTCAAATCGGCCTATGTGAACGGTTGTGATGACTACATCAAAAAACCGTTCTACCTGGAAGAGTTGGAGATCAGGATTGATAAGTTGATGGGGAAGGTAATGGATAGTGGTGAGGCTGTTATCCGCATTTCAGACACCATCTCTTATGATTGTGAGTATGAAGAACTCACTGTGGATGGGGTGGTAAAACGGCTCAGAAAGAAAGAGAGAAGACTGCTCCATCTCTTTCTCCACAACATCAACAAAACCCTGACCACAGAGAAGATAGAGAACTACGTTTGGGAAAACGAGATCAAAGACACCTATCCATTGAGGCAGTTGGTCAACCAACTGAGAAAGCACTTTGATAATGGCGAAAACTTCATCTTCGCCCACAGAGGCATAGGGTACAAATTTGAAATCAAACCTAAATCCTGCAAACCTGTTTTTTTGCAGGCATTGGGTGCCCGGATCCAGT
>CAYFOU010000259.1:0-3305 GCA_964344805.1 uncultured Piscirickettsiaceae bacterium
ATCAGGCCGATCAGCAGAAGGCGATCGATATCGCCTACAACGCCAAGACCCATCGCTATGGGGTCTGTAATGCGATGGAGACACTGTTGGTGGCTGAGGGGATTGCCGAGCAGTGCCTGCCACCACTGGCAGAGAAGTATCGTGAAGAGGGGGTTGAGCTGCGAGGCTGTCAGCGCTCACGTGAGATTGTTGCCGATATGGTGGAGGCGACTGACGCGGATTGGGATGAGGAGTATCTCGCTCCGGTTCTCTCCATTCGCGTGGTAGCCGATATCGATGCGGCGATGGATCACATCAATGCACACAGCTCGGGCCATACCGAATCGATTGTGACTGAGAGCTACAGCCGTTCGCGCCGTTTCATGGCGGAGGTGGACTCCAGCTCGGTGATGGTCAATGCCTCGACCCGTTTCGCCGACGGCTTTGAGTATGGGCTCGGTGCCGAGATCGGCATCAGTACCGACAAGATCCATGCCCGTGGTCCGGTTGGGCTGGAAGGACTCACCTCGCAGAAGTTCATCGTGCTTGGAGATGGTCATATCCGCCAGTAGTTGTTTAACGCTGGAGTCGTAGCGATTTGAGGCGGTTTCGATTGTGAAAGCACCCATCGGGATTCTGGGCGGTACCTTTGATCCTGTTCACTTCGGCCACTTGCGTCCCGCGCTGGAGGTCCATGAGCAGTTGGGGCTGGACCATGTACGACTGATTCCAAGCAAGGTCCCGGTGCATCGTCCCCAGCCGGTTGCGCCACTGGAGCAGCGGATTGAGTGGTTGCAGCAGGTGACAGAGGTGGTGCCGCAGTTTGTTGTTGATCTCTGTGAGGTGGAGCGGGAGACCCCCTCCTGGATGGTGGTGACGCTGGAGGGGTTGAGGGCACGTTTTCCAACACGTTCGCTCTGCCTGATGTTGGGGATGGATGCCTTTCTGCAGATCAAGCGTTGGCACCGTTGGGAGGCGCTGTTTGATCATGCCCATATCGTGGTCACCCACCGTCCCGGCTATCCTGTTCCTCAGCAGGGTGAGATTGCGCAGTTGCTGGCGCAGCGCCAGAGCCATCTGGTGACCGATCTTCAGGTTGTACCTAATAGCCAGGAGGGGCGTATTCTGTTGATGTCGATCACCCAGTTGGAGATCTCGGCAACGGCGATTCGGCAAATGGTGAGGCAGGGAGAAGATCCTCGCTTCCTGTTGCCTGATACAATTCGCACTTCCATATTAAATTGTTATCACATGAGTAAAGAGTAGACGATGTTAAGCATAGATGAGTTGGAGCAGTTGGCGGTCAACGCGCTGGAGGAGTTGAAGGGCAATGAGATTGTGGTGGTTGATGTCTCGGAGCAGACCGATGTGGCCAGCCGTATGGTCATTGCCAGCGGGACCTCCAACCGCCATGTTCGCTCTCTGGCCGAGAATGTGTCGATGGAGGCGAAGAGGGCCAACAATCCGCCACTGGGGCGAGAGGGAGAGGATTCCGGGGAGTGGGTACTGGTTGACCTCGGTGAGGTGATCGTCCATGTGATGCTGCCGGAGGCGCGGGATTACTACAATCTGGAGAAGTTCTGGGAGGACTTCAAGCGCGAAGCGTCGTGAAGATCACCCTGATTGCGGTGGGGCGCAAGATGCCCGTCTGGGTGGAGCAGGGATATCAGGAGTATGCCCGTCGCATGCCTCGCGAGTGTTCACTGGAGCTGGTTGAGATCGAGGCGGAAAAGCGTGGAAAAAGTGGCTCGTCCCAACGCTGGATGGAGCAGGAGGGAATACGGATGTTGGCGGCCATCCCGAGGGGAGATCGAGTGGTAGCACTCGATGTTAAAGGGGCCGCCTGGTCGACCGAAAAACTGGCTGTACAGATGGAGGGGTGGCTCCACTCCGGTGGTGGAGTCTCCCTGCTGGTGGGTGGTCCGGATGGCCTCTCCCCCGACTGTTTGCAACGAGCGGACCAGCGCTGGTCGCTATCCAATCTTACCTTCCCCCATCCGCTGGTACGAGTGATGCTGGCAGAACAGCTCTATAGGGGCTGGAGTGTGGTCAATCATCATCCCTATCATCGTTCTTAATATCGCTACCAAGTAATATTTATAAGAAATATTATAAAGTTTGGTGTATGCTTAGATCTGTCCATTAACACAGTTTGTGTTAGGATGAGATTGCACCTGTATGGGGCAGGCGCAACATAATCACACAGGAATCTCGGGGGAGAATCTTATGAGGAGATTACGGTGGCTGCTGTGCAGTCTGGTATTGGGGGCATCATCGCCTCTGTTTGCAGATGGTTTTGGGGATCTGGTACTCGCCTTTCCGGTGACGGAAGAGGAGATGACTGGTGAAGAGATCGATGAGGCGATCAAGAGCCAGGCCATTGAGCAGGGAATAAATCACGTCTTTTTTGCTCCTCTCTATAAGCAGGTCGAGGCATTGACCGGGGATGACTATCGTCATATGACCATTCATCATCTCTGTGATGCCCGTCTTGGGGCAAAGATCGCAGATCTGGATGAGAGTATGGTGGTAATGATGCCGTGCCGCGTTGCAGTGGTGGAGAGCCAGACCGAGCCGGGCAAGTTCACTCTCTACACCACCAATCCGATGGTGGTGCTGGATGATCCCAGTGTCAGTGATGATGTGAAGCAGCTGATCTACGGTTTTGCACCCAAGTTGAAGGCGCTGACCGAGAATGTTGCAGCTGGTGAATTTTAAGTTGAATCAATAATAAAAAAGGAGTGGGTTCCATGGGGGAGTGGTTGCGTAATGGAGCATGGTTGGGTGTGCTCTTTTCTCTGTTTTTTTCATTTTCGGCCGTTCAGGCGGACCATCCGCATGAACAGGAGAGTTCATTTGGGCGACTGGTGATCAAGTTTCCGGTAGTCGATAAGGAGATGACCGGAGAGGATGTCGATGAGGCGATCAAGAGCAAGGCGATCGAGCTGGGCATCAACCATGTCTTCTTTGCTCCGCTCTACAAGCAGGTGGAGGCGGTTACCGGAAAGCCCTATCGTCATATGACCATCCACCACCTCTGTGATGCCCGTCTGGCACAGCAGCTGGCCGATCTGAATGATGATCTGGTGGTGATGATGCCGTGTCGTATTGCGGTGGTGGAGAGTATTGACAAGCCGGGTGAGCTGGCGATCTACAGCACCAGTCCAAGGGTAATTCTTGAGGATCCCTTTATCAGTGACCTGCAGAAGAAGATGATTCTCGATTTCATGCCGAAGATGAGAGAGTTGACGGAGGCAGTTGCCGAGGGTGATTTTTAGTTACAACGTAGAAACCCACGCCCTGTGGGCGTGGTCAGAGTACAAAGG
>CAYFOU010000260.1:0-3302 GCA_964344805.1 uncultured Piscirickettsiaceae bacterium
ACAAGCAAGGGGTTACCTATCCGGCAGAGTTCAAGGATATCGATCTGCTGGTCACGACTGATCAGCATCAGCATGCCATTGTTACACCGTTGATCGCCTCTTTTGCAAAACAGAAAGGCGTCAACATTGTGGTACGTCGTGGTACCTGTGGTACCTCTTCCGGTACATTGTCTAAAAAAGAGGCTGATATAGGGGGGTACTGCTGTCCTCCCGGGGCTGCGGATCGTCTTCCGGGTTTACGTTTTCATACCCTTGGCATCATGCCCAATGTTGTGATTGTGCACCGGGATAATCCATTGAACGAACTCTCCTTTCTTGAGCTGCAACGGCTCTATCTGGGGGAGGTCCGTAACTGGTCAGAGGTCTCTGCAGCCTCCTCTTACCGCTATCCGGTTCAACCCGTTACCCGATTGCACTGCAAGGCTCGCCCTGGTCACTGGCGATCCGTGCTGGATAGTGAAGACCTCTTCTCTATCTCCTCCTACAATGTGGGGGCCATTGAAGATATGCTCTCCCGTGTTATTGCAGACCCATCGGCCATGGGGTATCTCTCTGCATGGGCGATTCAACATTACGACAGGGAGAAGCGGGCAAAGGTTCTCCATATTGGTGGCGCTGATCCCCATGACCGCAAGGCAGTGAAGGCGCTGCGTTACCCGTTTTACAAGACACTGGTGCTGACGACCTGGACCGATGCCGCAGCCAATCCGCTTGCTGATGAGCTGATTCAATTTCTGTTGCAACAACTGAAAAAACAGAAAACCAGCTACTTTATTCCGGCATCCGAGTTGAAGCAGAGTGGCTGGAAATTTTCTGGCAATGAACTGATCGGTGAGCCCGATATTGTGAAATAGTGCAATGAACGACCTGCGCTCAGTCCCCCTGCTGCAACCGGTTCTGGTCGGGATTGTTGTCAGTAGTCTTATCTGGTTTACCCTGGATGCCTTCCAGTCTCGCCAGTTCAGGAAACTGGCCTCGGATGAGTTGGGGTTGGAGCTGGGGTACAGTATTCGAGAGGTGCGTGCCCGTATTGATGCCTATCGTACCCGATTCAAACGGCTTTCACTGCTTCTGGCAGACTCGCTTCACCTTAATCAAGGGTATCGCTCTTCTGCAACAGAGGAAAAGAGACACCCCTTTCAGCTCCCGGAATGGCTCCCTCCCATCAGCTACTGGCGCGATGTTTTTCCCAGCTTCTTTTTTATTCTGGACAACCGGGGTGAGCTGATCCACTACTTTTCCCCCTCACGTCTGCAACTTGCTGAGGGGATACAGCAGCGTCTCTCCATTTTGCGGATAAAAACGCTGAATCAGGTGATTTTTTTTGAAGAGAATGGTGCGCTCTGGCTGGCGGTCAGCGCACCGCTGGTTCAGCCGCTGCAGAGCTCTTCGGCAAAAGAGGATAACAGCGTCTATCTGCTGATGCTGCGCAAGGTTGATAATGAGCTGATGCAGTTGATCTACCCTTATGGAGGGGGGGATTCACTGATCGTTGCCATGGGGATTGGTTCACCCACATTGCGGGTTGTTGCAAGTAATTCACCGGACCCGAAAATCGTGCCGGGGGTCTCGCTGGAAGAGCTGAAAGAGGACTATGTGGTGGCCGGATCAGCCTTTCACGACTATGGCTCTGCCGAGGTCCACTGGAGTGTGACGGTGTTGCTACCGATAGAACGTGCCTCCAGGTTTGCCGACCGCCTGCTGGCGACTGAGCGTGGACAACGGATTTTGCTCTCTTTGGTGATGATTGTGGTGGTAGGGGGGGCGATGGTGCTGCGTCTCTCGATGCAATCGGAGACCCGGCTGCGGGTCAGTCGTGACAAGCTGGAGGCTTCGCTTCAGCAGCTCAAGCAGGCCCAGTTCCAGTTGGTGGAGTCAGAAAAAATGGCGGCTCTGGGGGGACTGGTTGCCGGTGTTGCACATGAGATCAATACTCCATTGGGGGTGGGCGTTACTGCAGTTTCCCATCTGCAGTCAGAGTTGTGCCGCTTTTCCATGCTGTATGAGCAGCAGAAACTGCGAAAACGGGATTTCAATGACTTTCTGGATACTGCCAATGAGAGTGTAAAGATCCTCGAAATGAATCTCTCACGTGCATCCGGATTGATACACAGCTTTAAGCAGGTGGCAACGGATCAAAGCAGTGAAGAGCAGCGACGCTTCTTCCTCAAGCAGATACTGGATGATGTGATGATGAGCCTGTGGCCGCGATTCAAGAGAACGCCCCACCGTTTCAACGTGGAGTGTAATGAAAAGCTGGAGTTGGAGAGTTATCCGGGGGCCTTTTTCCAGATTATCACCAACCTGGCCATTAATGCGCTGGACCATGGGTTTTCCCGGAACACTCCGGGGCTGCTGACTATTCGGGCTGAAATGGATACGGAGGGAGGTAGAGAAGGGTGGTTTAAGCTGATTGTTTCAGATGATGGGAAAGGGGTTGAAGCAGAACACCTGAAACAGATTTTTGACCCCTTTTTTACTACCGGGAGGAGTCAAGGCAATACCGGATTGGGGCTGCACGTTGTCTACAATCTGGTCGTTCAAAAGCTTGCGGGAGAGATTCGGTGTGATAGTGAGGAGGGGAAGGGGACAACCTTCACCATTCGGCTTCCCATTAACCACAGGAGTTCAAATAGCCATGAGTGAAGCAGACAGAATAGAGGATCAGGATCAGCTGATGCAGTTTGCTGATAGTGGGGAGGATGAAGAGGTTGTGGTGCCGTCAGAGAGCAGCCCCTGGAAGGTTTTGATCGTTGACGATGATCAGTCTGTACATGATGTCACCATGGTGGCGCTGAAGCGATTCCTCTTTTATGACAGGCCGTTGCAGTACTTTCATGCCTACTCTGCCAGAGAGGCCAGGGAGGTGATGAGAACCGAGAGTGATATTGCGCTGATTCTGCTGGATGTGGTGATGGAGGAGGAGCATGCGGGCCTCCATTTTGTAAAGTATGTGCGTCAGCAACTGAAAAACCCCTTTGTTCGTATTGTGTTGAGAACCGGCCATCCGGGACAGGCTCCGGAAGAGCGCGTGTTTCAGGATTACGATATCAATGACTATAAAGAGAAGACTGAGCTGACCACCAAGAAGCTCTTCTCGACCATCTACGCCTCTCTGCGTTCCTACCGTGACATCATGCGGCTGGAACATACCCGTGAAGGGCTGGAGCGTATTATTCACGCCTCGGAATCACTCTTTCAAATTCACTCCATGGATGAGTTTGCATCGGGGCTGTTGATTCAGCTGCTATCTATTCTGGCATTGGGTCATGATGCCTTTTTTGGTCGCCAGTCCGGGTTGG
>CAYFOU010000261.1:0-3290 GCA_964344805.1 uncultured Piscirickettsiaceae bacterium
ATTTTACTTGTTGCATGAGAATCGGGTGGGTTAAATCCGACAGACTCCTAGTGATGGAACGGGGGCAAATTATCGAGCGCGGCGACCATAATCAGCTGATTCAGCAGGATGGCACCTATGCAGAGATGTGGCAACTCCAGCAGCAGGAGCAGGTCACGTAACAAAACGTAACACAATAAAAACCATAGATCTGGCATAATTCTGGCATAATTTCAGGGACATTACTCGACAGAATAAGCCATAAACACCATGGAATCGCACACCACTGAAAACCGCCGCTGGTATCTGCTTGCCAGCAAACCTCGAGATGAGGAGCGTGCGCGCATCAATCTGGAGCAGCAGGGGTACACCACCTACCTGCCGATGGTAAAGCGCGAACACCGCCGTAGCGGCAAGAGCTCCGTCAAGACCGAACCCCTGTTTCCCCGCTATATGTTTATCCAGCTCGACCGTGAAAATGACAATTGGGCACCAATCCGCTCCACCTACGGGGTCTCCGGTCTGGTTGGATTTGGCTCTCGCCACACCAACTATATCCCCATTCCTGACAGCGTAGTCAAGCAGCTGAGGGCACACGAAGATGAACACGGGCTGCACCAGTTGGAGAAGGCAGAGTGGTTCAACAAGGGAGACTGTGTGCGCATCACCAGTGGCCCCTTTGCCGAGATCAATGGCGTATTTCTGATGGATGACGGCCTGCACCGCTCCATGATGCTGATCGAGATGCTGGGCAAGCAGCAGCATATCACCGTGGAAAGCAGTCAACTGGCAGCCTGTAACCACTGATCCGTTATACTGCCTTGATGGCAGACTCAAAAACCATCCTGATTACCGGCTGCTCCAGCGGTATCGGTCTGCGTTGTGCAGAAATCCTCAAGGAGCGCAATTGGCGGGTCTTTGCCACCGCACGTAAACAGTGTGATGTAGAACAGCTACAGTCCCATGGATTTGAGAGCCTGCAACTGGATCTCAACCACTCAGAATCGATCCAGAATGCCGTAACCAACATACTGGAACAGACCGATGGCACACTGGATGCACTTTTCAACAACGGCGCTTATGGTCAACCAGGTGCCGTCGAAGACCTGAGCCGAGACACCTTGCGCAAACAGTTCGAGACCAACCTCTTCGGTACCACCGAGCTGATGAACAGCATAATCCCGGTGATGCGCAGGCAGGGGTATGGGCGCATTGTGCAGAACAGTTCAGTACTCGGTTTTGTGGCGATGCCCTACCGCGGTGCCTACAACGCCAGTAAATTTGCACTGGAGGGGCTCACCGATACCCTGCGCCTGGAGCTGAAGGGGAGCAATATCCACATCTCACTGATTCAGCCCGGCCCCATTGAATCCAGATTCCGCAGCAACGCCTTCCGTGCCTTCAAGGAGAATATCAACCCTGCCCACAGCCCTCACCGCGCCAACTACAAGGCAATGGAGGCAAGACTGAAGAAAAAAGGCCCTGCCGCCCCATTCACCCTTCCAGCAGATGCGGTAGCAGAGAAGTTGATCCATGCTCTGGAGAGTCCCCACCCCAAGGTTCGCTATCCAGTCACCTTTCCCACCCATCTATTCGCTTGGCTGAAGCGATTACTACCCGACCGATGGCTTGATAAGTTATTGATTAAAGCATCAGGGGACGGCAAACACTAGCCTGATAGTTGCGCCCATACCACTTCCCTCCTACTATCAAGGCGGAGCGAAGCCGTTTTTTCCAAAGGAAACTGATTTTATGAGCGGGGAAAAACTACCGGTTGCCAAGGCCGCCAAACACCTCGGCATCAACCGGAAAGAGATTCAGGAGAAGATCCAATCAGGAGAGCTGGAGACCTTTGAGGGGAAGGTCTCACTGGAGCATCTCGAAGCGGTCTTTCCTGCAGCAGTACAGTTGGAAGACTCCAGCGTGCTGGAGAAGATGCGTTTCATCAAGGATAACGCCTACGCCAACCGGGTACAGACCGCCCACATCCCTGATGCCTACACCCTGCTGGGACAGGTACAGAAGCTACGGCTGGAGTTGAGAATGGCGCGTGAGGAGAAACTGGCCCATCTACGCCTGATTACCGAGCTGACCAATAACCTCAAGGAGATGCAAAAGAGCTGCGACAACAACCAGAAGATTCTGATCGGCAATTTGCTGCAGCTGATTGCCAAGGGGGCTGAAAAACAGCAATAGCGGTTACGCAGCCACCGTAATCTGATCCCTGCCATTGGCCTTGGAGAGATAGAGCGCTTGGTCCGCCTGTTCAATCAGCGACTGCACACTCTCCCCGGAAGTCCAGCTGGCAACCCCGGCACTGAGGGTTATCTGCAACCCCACCTCCACCTCTGACCACTCTCTACCCCTGAAATGGTCCAGCAGCTTCTCCAGCCGCTGTCGAGCACGCTGCAGCGTGGTATTGCGTAGCAACAGCATAAACTCCTCCCCCCCATAACGATAGAGGCTGTCGGAGTTGCGGATCTGCTGCTTTACATAACAACTCATCCCCTTCAACACCTGATCCCCCGCTGCATGCCCATAACGGTCATTGACTTGCTTGAAGTGGTCAATATCAATCATCACCACCACAAATGGGGTGTTGTAACGGGCCGAACGCTCCACCTCCAGCCCCAGATCATGCTCCAGTGTGGTGCGATTGAAGGCCTGCGTCAGTGGATCCATCACCATCTGCAGTCTCAATCCCTGAACCAGCAGTGCATGCTTTACTGGATAGAGCAGATGTTTGGCCAGATCGGCAAACAGCGTCGCCTCCCAGTGAACAATGGGGGACTGCCGCATCATCGTCACCGCCCCCAACGGCTCCTCTCCATCCACCAGTTTAATCGACTCCCGGTAGAACCCCTCTTCTCCCTGTAGCGCCACCCCATCCATGGAGGCAGCTGCCAGCTGCACACCGCTGTGGCGTACATAAGAGGAGAGCGCGGAAGAGAAGCGCGCAAGAATCACATCGATATCAAGATTGGCCTGCAGCTCCTGACACAGTTTCAACGCCAGATGCTGATCATGCAGTGGTTGTTTTTGTTGTTTCATGATGTTGTACCGCTGGTTCTGTCTGAGCAGAGCTAACGGCACCGATAAGGCTTCCTTTAGGAAAAAAGTGAAACTTTCTTATCTTTCTGATGTTCATCAAAAAACAGGGAGGGACGCAACGGCGTCTCTCCCTGTTTTCCATCAACCAAAGGTGATCCCAGATGCCTCCACACCCACCTTCACCACTGAACCCGGCAGATAGTCACCTGCCAAAATCTTCTGCGCCAGCGGGTTCTCGATCTGATGCTGGATTGCCCGTT
>CAYFOU010000262.1:0-3283 GCA_964344805.1 uncultured Piscirickettsiaceae bacterium
GAACCCCTGTCTCGACTGCAAGATCTTCATGGTGAAGAAGGCGCTGGAGTGGATCAGGAAGAAGGGGTTCGACTTCATTGCCACCGGTGAGGTGGTGGGGCAGCGTCCGATGTCTCAGCGCAAGGATACGATGCCGGTGGTCTCCCACGAGTCGGGGGCGGAGGATCTGCTGCTGCGCCCGCTCTGTGCAAAGAATCTGCCGCCGACCCTGCCGGAGCGTGAAGGGTGGGTGGATCGAGAAACCCTCTACGACTTCAGTGGTCGCACCCGCAAGCCGCAGATGGCATTGGCCAAGCAGTTCGGTTTTGAGGATTACGCCACCCCGGCCGGGGGCTGCTGCTTCCTCACCGATGAGAGCTACTCGGTCAAGCTGGTTGATCTGTGGAAGGCGCGTGGCAGTCGTGACTACGAGATGGATGACATCATGCTGCTCAAGGTGGGGCGTCACCTGCGCCCCCGTGAAAACTTCAAGATGATCATCTCCCGGGAAGAGGGGGAGAATAACTTCATGCAGGGGTACAAGAGTCGCTACACCACCCTGCGTATCAGCGACCATCCCGGTCCGCTGGTGCTGGTCGATGGCGAGGCGAGTGAGGCCGATCTGGAGCTGGCGGCGCGTATCACCGCCCGCTTCGGCAAGGGGAAGAGTGCGGAGGTGGTAACCGCTGAGATCACCCCGCCCGGTGAAGAGCCCTATCAGGTTGAGGTGGTGCCGATGCCACCGAGCCAGATCGAAAAAGAGTGGTATATCTAGTGGCAGAATATTTGATTGATACCAAGGGGCTGCTCTGCCCGATGCCGGTGATCCGTGCACAGGACAAGGTGGAGGAGCTGCAGCCCGGAGATCGGCTGGAGGTGATATCAACCGATCCGGGGGCGTTGAATGATATTCCCGCCTGGTGCCGCATCAATGGTCATACGGTGGTTGGGAAGGGGCAAGAGGGCAGAGAGGTGCGTATTGTGATTGAGGTGGGGGAAGCATAGCTGCAGAACAGGGAAGAGGGGTGCAGTTGGAGTGCTTGATCAATGAGGAGAGAAGTATCCATGGAAAATCATAAGCGCGGCATCAGAGCGCAGATCCAATACAAGCAGGATCTTTTCTATCTGTTGATTGTCGGGGTGGTGATGGTGCTCTTTTACCACTTTGGTGAGCGCAATATCCGTATGGAACGGGAGATGCTGCACGACAGCGAGACCGATTATGTACAAGCCAGGCAGACCGACTTTCTCTACAGCGTCAATGATCTGATCAACCATATCGATGGCACCGCACGGGAACGAGTGGTTGCCGAGGCGATTGAGAACCCGGATGAGCCCCATCTGAAGCGGATCGAGGAGACCTTTACCACGCTGCTGCTACGCAACCCCAGCTATCGTCAGGCGCGCTGGATTGATCGCAATGGACGTGAGATGGTGCGGGTTGACCAGCACAACCGGGTCATTCTCCCGGCGGCCCATGCCGAATTGCAGGACAAGTCGGGGCGCTACTACACTCGTGCCGGATTGGCGCTGGCACCGGGGCAGTTCTATACCTCGCTGCTTGATCTCAATATGGAGCAGGGCAAGGTGGTCAAACCCTATGAGCCCACCCTGCGTATCGTGCGTCGATTGGCCCCCTCTTCCAGCGGGGCTGACAGCGGCTTCTTTATCATCAATGTGGATGTCGGCAGCTTTATCGAGCGGCTGCTCAGTGGAGACAGTGAACGCAATACCTGGCTGATCAACCAGCAGGGGGAGTGGTTGCTGGGCCCCAATGTTGATCTGGAGTGGAGCTTCATGTTCAATCGTTCGGCGGTGTTGAATGACCTTTTCCCCGGTGCACTGGCCGAGATGGGTGGGCGTGCTGTGATCCAGTTCGGTGATCGACAGGAGGGGTTGTTGACCGCAGTGCGGGTTGATCCGGTGTCGCAGCCGGGGGTACGGATCAGTGCCGAGGAGCACTGGTATATCGTCAAGCATATGCCCGCTGTGCAGTACCGGTTGGTGGAGGAGCATAACCGCGATAACTTCCTGCGGATGGTGGCGCTGGTGCTGGTTGCCTCCGGCTTTATCTACAGTATGATGCTGCACAACCGCAAGCATGATCAGGATGCATTGCAGAGTCAGCTGAGGCTGGAGCTGGCGGCCCAGCATGAGGTAGAGCTGCAGGAGAAGGTGGATCAACGCACTGCCGAGTTGCAACGGTTGGCCGGGACGCTGGAGGAGCGGGTCAATGAGCGCACCCATCAGTTCCATGAACAGCAGGCGGAGCTGGAGCGAATGAAGCTGGCGATCGATGAGCATGCGATTGTCAGTACCGCCGATGCTGATGGCAATATCATCCACGCCAATGATCGCTTCTGCGAGATCAGTGGCTACTCCCGGGGTGAGCTGCTGGGGCAGAACCACCGTATCGTCAAATCGGATGAGCAACCACCGGTGTTCTATCAGAACATGTGGGATACCATCACCAGTGGCCGGGTATGGCAGGGGGAGGTGAAGAATCTGAAGAAGGGGGGCAAGGAATACTACTGGGTACGGGCCACCATCGTCCCCTTCATGGATGAGAGCGGAAAGCCGTTCAAGTATGTCTCCATCCGTACCGATCTGACCCGGATCAAGCAGGCGGAAGAGGAGCTGATTGCAGCCAAGGAGGCGGCAGAGGCGGCGACCGAGGCGAAGAGCAACTTCCTCGCCAGTATGAGCCATGAATTGCGTACTCCGCTGACGGCAATTATCGGTAACAGTGAGCTGCTCTCCGAGCAGGAGGAGGACCCTGAGCATCGTGAACTGATCCGCTCCATCGAGGTGGCGGGGCGCAGCCAGCTGGCACTGGTCAATGACATTCTCGATATGTCGAAAATCGAGTCGGGCAAGTTCACCATTGATGAGATGCCCTATGACCTCAATCTTTTTATCCGTGATCTGAAGCACATCTTCCTGACTCGTGCCCATGATGCCGGGCTCAAGCTCGATATTGTGCAGACTGCGCAGCCCAAGCATCTGTTGATCGGTGATAGTCAGCGTATCGGTCAGGTGTTGATCAACCTGTTGGGCAATGCGATCAAGTTTACCGAGCAGGGGAGTGTGACTCTGGTGATTGCCGAGATCGGGGAGAAGCTGCAGTTTATCGTTGAGGATACCGGTATCGGTATGACGCCCGAGGTGCAGTCGCGGCTGTTCCAGCGCTTTGAGCAGGCCAATGGCTCTATCTCTCGCCGCTTTGGTGGTAGTGGATTGGGGCTCTATATCTCCCATAATCTGGTGGAGCTGATGGGGGGGGAGATCCATGTAGAGAGTGAAC
>CAYFOU010000263.1:0-3279 GCA_964344805.1 uncultured Piscirickettsiaceae bacterium
AGATATTGGGCACTATGGGCGTTAGACATTTACACATGACTTGTTCAGGGGTTCCCTTAATATATTCCAAACAGCAATCATAGCGGGAATCCGCGCTCCAAACGTGACCACAACATCGAAAAAGGCCGCCCCCAAGAAGCGGCGCCGCACTCCGAAGAAAAACAGCCCTGCCCCCACCTTTGCCAGCCAGTTTCGCGGCGCTGCCCCCTATATCAACGCACACCGGGGACGCACCTTCGTTATCACCTTCAGCGGCAACATGGTGGAGGATGAGCACTTTGATGAGCTGATCCAGGATATCGCCCTGCTCAACAGCCTCGGCATCCGTCTGCTGCTGGTCCATGGCGCCCGTCCGCAGATCGAGGAGCGGCTGCAGGAGTTCAACGTCGAGAGCAAGATCATCAACGGCCTGCGGGTTACCACCGAAGAGGCGCTGCTCTGCGTCAAGGAGTCGGTCGGCAACATCCGTATCGATCTGGAGGGGAAGCTCTCCAACAGCCTCCCCAGCTCACCGATGTCGGGGGCCGATATCCGCGTCGCCTCCGGCAACTTTGTTACCGCCCGCCCACTGGGCGTGCGCGAAGGGGTCGACTACCAGCACACCGGCGAGGTGCGCCGGATTGATGTGGCGGCGATCGAGAAGCTGCTCAGTGGCGGCTTTATCGTCCTGCTCTCCCCACTCGGCACCTCCCCCACCGGCGAAGTCTTCAACCTCAGCAGCGAGGATGTCACCACCACTGCGGCGATCCAGCTCGGGGCCGACAAGATGCTCTCACTGATCGACGAGCCTGGACTGCTCAACAACAAACAGCAACTGGTACGTGAACTGACCCCGGATGAGGCAGAACAGGCGCTGCACAACGCCGAGCAGGTACCGGAGCAGACCGCCCGCCACCTGCTCAGTGCGATCCACGCCTGTCGTCAGGGGGTTCCGCGCGCCCATATCCTCAACGGCAGGGAGCACGGCGCCCTGCTGCAGGAGCTGTTCACCCGCGACGGGGTCGGCACCATGGTCACCGCCGAGCACTATGACGAGATCCGCCCCGCCACCATCGAGGATATCGGCGGCATCATCGATCTGATCCAGCCACTGGAGGAGGAGGGGATTCTGGTCCCCCGCTCCCGCGAACTGCTGGAGATCGAGGTCGACCACTTCACGGTGATGGAGCGCGATGGCACCATCATCGGCGTGGTTGCACTCTATCCCTACCCACAGCATCGAATTGCGGAGATCGCCGGGCTGGCGATCCACCCCGAATATCAGCGTCAAGGGCGTGGCGATATGCTGTTGAAGTATCTCGACCACCAGATCAGCAAGCTGAAGCAGGGCACGCTGCAGCAGCTCTTTGTCCTCTCCACCCGCACCGCACACTGGTTCCAGGAGCAGGGGTATGAGCCCGCCAATCTCGCCGATCTGCCGGTGGAGCGCCAGAGCCTCTACAACTACAAGCGCAACTCCAAGGTCTTTATCCGCACCCTGGGTGGAAAATAGCGATGGCAAAGAAGAGCCCTATCGCCAAACGTTTCCGCGGCTTCCTGCCGGTGGTGGTCGATGTCGAGACCGGCGGTTTTGATGCCAAGAAGGATGCCCTGCTGGAGATCGCCGCCTCGATTCTCAATTATGATGAAAACGGTCAGCTGACCATTCAGGAGAGCCACGAACAGCAGGTACTCCCCTTCAAGAACGCCAACATCGAACCCAAGGCGTTGGAGTTTATCGGCCTGAAAGATCCGTGGCATCCATTCCGCATGGCGGTGGAGGAGAAGGAGGCATTGAACAACATCTTTGCCCCGATCCGCAAGGCGGTCAAGGCAACCGGCTGCAGCCGCGCCATCCTCATCGGCCACAACGCCTGGTTTGATCTCGGCTTCGTCAATGCCGCCGTCGAGCGCACCAGGATCAAGAACAACCCGTTCCACTCCTTCAGCAGCTTCGACACTGCAACCATGGGAGGGATCTTCTACGGACAGACGGTACTGGCAAGGATGGCCGAGGCGGCCGAGGTGGCGTGGGACAACGAGGCTGCCCACTCCGCACTTTATGACACCGAAGAGACCGCCAAGCTATTCTGCAAGATGGTGAATGAGTGGGACCAGCTCAGTGGTCGCTTTGAGGGGATTTTTCAGGGTTAGCTACGCTTCCCCATCCTCCTGCTTGCTGGTGGCCGCCTCCATCATCTTCTGCAACTCACCACTCTGCTGCAGCTCCAGGGTGATATCACACCCTCCAATCAGTTCACCATCTACATAGATCTGTGGAAAGGTGGGCCAGTCGGCATAGCGCGGCAGGTTCTCAAAGATCTCCGGATCCTCCAGCACATTGACATAGGCAAACTCAACACCAGTCTGCTTCAAGGCCGCCGAGGCACGGCTGGAGAAGCCACACACCGGAAAGGTGGGTGTCCCCTTCATGTAGATCACCACGGCATTGCCCTTCACCTGCTGATCAATGCGTTCCAATACATCCATGTTCAATACTCCAAAATAGGTTTTCAATGGGGTCAAATAGTATAAAACCCGACCTTTTTAATCAATTAAAACCTTTTTTCATCACCACGCCAGCAGCCGGTGACCATGCCGTTTCAACCACTCCCGCCGCTGCCGATAGTCAGGCAGATAACGCCCCACCAGTGCCCAGTAGGCGGCAGAGTGGTTCCCCTGCAGCAGATGACACAACTCATGGACCACAACATAGTCGATAATATCCACAGGGGCCATCATCAACTTCCAGTTGTAGCGGATCTCTCCCCGGCTCGAGCAGCTGCCCCAGCGCGCCCGGTAGAGCCGGACCACGACCGATTGCGGCACCACACCAATCTCTGTGGCAAAGTGATCGGTACGCGCCTGCAGCCACACTTCCGCCTGCTGCCGGTACCACTGCTTCAATTGTCGCTCTGCCGATCGGGAACGCTGCTCGGTTGAGAGTCTACGCCCAGCAGTGACCACAAGCTCCTGTTCCTGCTGCACAACCCAGTTGGGATATCCTTTTTCGAGGCGCAGCGTGTGGCGGGCACCAAGATAATCGAATGATTCACCATCCACATAGTGATAGCACTCTGGCTGTGGCAATGCCGTACTCTCGGCTACCTTGCGCTCAATCCATTGGCGCTTCTGCATCACCATCTGCTGCACAATCCTTTCATCCATTCTCTGGGGAACAGAGACACAGATCTCCCCCGGGACAATGCGGATCGAAACACGTTTACGCCGCTTGCTACGCACTATACGTAGAGTCTCCTCAAAAAGCCGGGGCAGATATAATTCCCAGCCGCCCACCTG
>CAYFOU010000264.1:0-3278 GCA_964344805.1 uncultured Piscirickettsiaceae bacterium
CGTTACCAGCCTTTGGCTGTTCGAGGCGGATGAAAATCTTGCCAATAGTTCACTACAAGGTGAATTGCGCTTGCGCAAGAGAGGGTCCCTGGGGTATTGGCTACAATTTTTGCCTTGATCTTGAACGTTATAGGCGCAATCTGTTTCGCACAAACTTATTAAGAGCTTCCTTAATGTTCTCCACCATCAACAACGGGTACAACCAGAACTTCCAGCCGGGGCGGCTCAGCCTCGGTTTGGTGGTGCCGCTGGAGCCCTATCCCAACGGACCGATCCCCACCATGGCGCACCATCTGCAGCGGGCTCAACTGGCTGAGCAGCTGGGGTTCTCTGCGCTCTGGCTGCGAGATGTACCGTTCAATGTCCCCTCGTTTGGGGATGTGGGGCAGATTTATGATCCGTTTGTCTATCTGGGGGTACTGGCGGCCACTACGCAGCGGATTGCACTGGGCGTGGCCAGCATCATCCTGCCGCTGCGCCATCCTGCCCATGTGGCCAAGGCGGCGGCCAGTGTGGACCGGCTCTCGGGCGGAAGGTTGATTCTGGGGGTAGCCTCCGGGGACCGGCCGGAGGAGTATCCGGCGCTCAACCACAGCTTCGAGGATCGAGGCGAGCGTTTCCGTGACAGCTTTGAATATATTGAGCGGATGGGAGAGACCTTTCCCAGGTTTGATAATCCCCATGGGGCGCTTAATGGAGGCATCGACATGCTGCCGAAACCCCAATCCGGTAGGCTGCCGCTTTTGATTACTGGGGGTAGCCAGCAGACCCCGGAGTGGATTGCCGAGCATGGCGATGGCTGGATCACCTATCCACGCGATGTGGCGCTGCAGGCGCGGGTGATTGGTGGCTGGCGTGCGCGAGTGGAGGCGGCGGGTTGCGCCATCCAACCGGCGCTGCAGTCGCTCTATATCGATCTGGTTGAGGATGCACAGGCACCCCCCACACCGATCCATCTGGGGTATCGTCTCGGGGTCTATGCGTTGTGTGACCACCTCAAGGCGCTGGAGGAGATCGGTATCAACCATGTGGCCCTCAATCTGCGCTTTAACCGGGCCGATATTGAGACCACCATGAGGCGGCTGGCCGATGAGGTGCTGCCTGATTTTTCGAATGCTGAGAGGTAAGTGATGATGCAGAAGACCATTCTGATTACCGGCTCCACCGATGGTATCGGGCTGGAGACCGCCAGGACCCTGGTGGAGCTGGGGCACCGGGTGCTGCTGCATGGGCGTAATCGAGAGCGGCTGGAGGCGGCAAAGAGACAACTTGTCGGGAAGGGGGGGCAGGTTGAAGGCTATCTGGCCAATCTGTCACAGATGGATCAGGTCGAGCAGTTGGCTAGTGAGGTCGCAGCCAGGCATGAGTGGATCGATGTGCTGATCAACAATGCCGGTGTCCTCAAGACCGATCAGCCGATTACCGAGAATGGCTGGGATGTCCGTTTTGCAGTCAACACATTGGCCCCTTGTCTGCTGACACAGCGGCTCTGGCCCCTGCTGGGTTCAACCGCGAGAGTGTTGAGCCTCTCCTCGGCGGCGCAGGCCCCGGTCAATCTGCAGGCACTGACTGGAGAGGTGGTGATCAGCAATGCGATGACGGTCTATGCACAGAGCAAGCTGGCGCTCACCATGTGGTCGCGGCAGATGGCGCTGAAACATCCCGGTGGGCCGGTGATGATTGCGGTCAACCCCGGATCGCTGTTGGCAACCAAGATGGTTCGAGAAGGGTTCGGCATGGCGGGGCATGATATCCGCATTGGTGCCGATATCCTGATACGGCTGGCGCTGGAGGATATCTTCAACAATGCATCGGGCCTCTACTTTGACAATGATGCGGGCCAGCTTGGCGATCCCCATCCTGATGCACTGGATGAGCAGAAGTTGGCAGCGGTTGTCGATGCGATCGAGGCGCTACTGTAGATTCTGCATGCGATACAATCGCTGCCATGCAATTTGATCTCGAATCCCTCAAACAGCTGATCATCGATAGTGCTCGGCAGGAGATACTCCCGCTCTACCAGCAGATTGAGAGCAGCACCAAGGCGGATGGCAGCCTGATTACCGCTGCTGATGTCGGGATGCAGCGCCGGGTCAGCGAGGCGCTCTTCGAACGTTATCCCGAGATCCCCTTTCTGGGGGAGGAGATGTCTGCCGAGGCGCAGCAGGTATTGCTGAAGAGCTCCGGCGAGGGGATCTGGTGTCTTGACCCGATTGATGGCACCTCCAACTTTGTTGCCGGTATGCCCTGTTTTGCGGTCTCACTCGCCTATCTGCAGGATGGAGAGACCCAGCTCGGGATTATCTACGACCCGATTCGCGAGGAGTGTTTCTCTGCAGTGGCGGGAGAGGGGGCGTGGCTCAATGGAAAGCGACTGCAGCTGAATGACACCACGGCATCACTGGCTGAGTCGATAGCGATGGTGGATCTGAAACGGTTACCTGCACCACTGGCCTGTAATTTGGTTACCCAGCCCCCTTATCGCTCCCTGCGTAGTATCGGTAGCGTGGCACTGGAGTGGTGCTGGATGGCGGCAGGTAGAGCCCAGCTCTATCTGCATGGGGGGCAGCGGTTGTGGGATTTTGGAGCGGGTCGACTGATCTTTGCCGAGGCGGGTGGGGTCTACAGCCTGAGCGATGGATTTGAGCGCCAAGCCCCCTATACGCTGGATCTACAACAGAAAGTGGCCAAGGCGGCACTTCACCCACAGCTGTTCGAACAGTGGGTGGAGTGGCTTGATCAACACCGTGCTTAGTGGTGATGTCCTCTCTCTTTCATCACGCTGCTGGCATCACCGGCAGCCACCCCGCGCATGCTTGGGAATTTCAGCTTTTCGAAATGGTCGGTAATATCGTTGACACATACCTCACACTGCTCTTTCCCGCTTAGCAGTTCAGCAAACTTTTTGTGGATGGTGTTGCCGTAGACATCGTAAATCTCGATCTCTTCGGTTTTTGACAGTACGGTTGCCTCCAGTTTGTGGGCGGAGAGAATCCGCTCCAGCTCGACGAAGCAGCCGAGATTAATCTTGTGATCACTCATAACATACCCCTTGTTTCAGGAATTCCTCCAATCCCTTGGGTAGAAAACAGCGCCCTCCGTGCAGAGTAATTGATAGCAGGCAATCGATAGATGTCACATTAAAGTTGCTTATATTCATGGGATTATTCAGACCATAATGGTGTGGCAATGACCGCTAAATCGGGTCGCAGATGTTTCCACTGGGTGGAGAACATGAAACAATAGCCAGCTTGTTACCAGCTTGGAAAATATTATGA
>CAYFOU010000265.1:0-3243 GCA_964344805.1 uncultured Piscirickettsiaceae bacterium
CTGCCTTTTCTCTACTTGATTTGCGAGTGGTTTGCAGGATTTAGGTGATAATACTGATAATCAGGAGATGAATATGATTCAAACCCAATCCAGCAGCCAGTGCGGTTGTGCCTCTCAACAAATACAATCCACCATTACCTGCCCACGTTGTGGCAATCCGGGGTGACCGTAAACCGGATTACACCACAACACACCCTGAAGAGGGTGGCAGCCGATACTCTGGATCCGCAACTGCAGTACCACTTCTGTGAAAACCCGGCGTGCGATCTGGTCTACTACGACACGACACAATCTGTGGAGTTCACCACAGACCAACTGAAAAATCGGGTGACCCTGAAGGATGAAGATCTGGAAACACCGCTCTGCTACTGTTTCAAAGTGCTCAAGAGGCAGGCACTGGAAGAGATCGCCCGAACCGGTACCACCAATGTATTCGCAATCATTCAATCCAGGATGAAGCCGGGACAGAACTGTTTCTGCGAGAAATCCAATCCGCGTGGGGACTGCTGCACCAAAGATGTAGCGGCATGGCTGCGGGCACAGGGGATCACGGTTGAGATACCAGAATCCTCAGTGAATAGTGGGTGTTGCGGTTAGTTTATTGGGCCACGTGCATACATGGTTAGGAATCAAATTCCCAGACTCACACATGAAAAAGCATAGGTGGTTGGATCAAGGTCTGCAGGCCGCTCCAAAGCTGACTCCCAGACAAACTTCATCCGAGAGGCTGCCAACTGGAGCTTTAGACCCATTCCTGACTCTAATCCTTTTAAAGAGCCAACGCCTCTAGTTAGTGAGGAGCTGCCTCTTGAAGGAATAGAAGCCTCAATCAAGATTCCTCCATAGCGGAATCTTGATTTTCACACCAACTGGCTGGGTGCTTGTACGATGACCTTACAGGTATCCAGCCAATTTTTTCAGGACAGACAATCCAGAACCCGAAATTCCAACTCCAGACCAAGCAGCCCCTAACTGCTCTTCACGGAGGTTAATCCGTATCAAAGGCCCTCCTGCAAACTCACTGAAGTGGCGCACAGTTGGTATCGTAATACCTGCACCAATCTCTATCACCACCAGACTCTTCACACGATCCATCCACTTTTTCAGGCGCAGCTTCTGCTTTAAGTACCGATTACTAACCCACATATCATCATCAAACAT
Source organism: uncultured Piscirickettsiaceae bacterium (assembly GCA_964344805.1). Taxonomy (GTDB): domain Bacteria; phylum Pseudomonadota; class Gammaproteobacteria; genus Thiopontia. The sequence continues at coordinate 1,162 of CAYFOU010000265.1, forward strand.
CAAAATATTAGGGCGCGACAATGCACTGCAATGTGGGCAACATGGCAATTCCCCAGTCAACTCAAGCGTATCCGTATTCACCTCAGGAACCCAGCTATCCATCTTCCATAAATTCTCACTACACCCATTACTGCACTGAAAGTGGTGTATTGATCCATGTCGCTCAACAATTGCATCCGGGGAAAAACCAGCCTTCTGGAACTGCCCATCTACATTACTGGTAAAGACAAAACATCCATGTTCAAGTGCCCCTGCAATTTGCATCAAAACATCAAATCCTGCGTGAGGTTCCGTTTCTCTATAGAGCTCAAGACGATGACCATAGAATCCCCACGCAAGCTTTGGATTTCGTTCGAAAGCTTCAGGATTTGCAATATCAACAAACGAGATGTTTTTTTCTCCTAGTGCAGGATAAGCTTTCCATAACCCTTCATCACCTCTGAAATCTGGCAGTCCCGAGTCCACTCCCATCCCCGCCCCTGCAGTAATCAACAGACCATCCGCTGACCTGAGCCATTTCGCTGCTGTGATGTACTGATCCTCTTCACCATGTTGCATTGATATGTCCTCGTTCAATATAGAACTGCTCGCTGCATAGAGAAATCATGCTCTTCCACATTTTTTTGAATTGCGGTTGCGATCTTTCTACCGCCATGCAATGAAAGCTCTATTGGTGAAGTTTCAGAATAGTCATCATCAGACGTAAACAGCGTTCTCAAATCAATCACTGGCACGGACAACAGTGACGCAACCCGTAGGATCGTCGCATTGAACATTGCTAACGCTGCAATTGCTGAACCATTAAGACCTGGCACTGTGTAGTATACGGTGCAGACAACCACTCGATCTATCGTTGTCTTTGCCTTGGTAACCAACCTTTCATAGCGCTGTTCGAAAGCTTTCATCTCCCTGAAAAAATTACTACATGCTTCGCTAACTGTAGCAACGGGATCATTCAACATTCTAACCAGTCGCAATACGTCGTTCCCGCCACAACTAATAACGAGATCAGTGCAAGATGAAAATGGAGAAACAAGATCAAACTGAACCATCGCATCATCAATCACAGATCCATCCTTAGCCAGCAGCTGGAACTTCTTTTGATTTGATTCGTTATGCTTCAACAGATCAATAACTGCATCGCCTCTTTTAACATAGACTCCATTATCAAAAATTGAATCACCCGCCAATACAATATGTTTTCTTACTAAACCCATAGATATTCCTTTTTCAACACTTTCCGCATAACCTCAGTAACTTTTTTCAGTCAAAATCACTGGAAAACATTCAATAATGTTTTTCTGTCTTAGATTAGCGCCAACCGTCGTCAGTATTGCCCCCCAAGATTCAACTTCTGGATCTCCCCAGAGACAGATTATGCTATCGGCAGTTAGTTCATTAACAGTGCTGAGAATCGGTTCAAAAATATGATCTGACAGAAGCTTATCAAGAGATGAAAAATAGCCTTGTTTTTCACATGCTAAACAAAAATATTCTCTTTTCTCAGATCTATATACTTCCACATCAAAAAAGCTGACAATATCCCAATATTGCCCACTTCGATCATACACATAGAACTCCGCCTCGATATATTTCTCATACTTATACAGTCTGCATGTAAGCTCCGGTGCCAACCCCTGAAAACTTAACATGAAAGAGTCTTTTATAACTTTAGATATCCAAGGTCTAAACCTGAAATTCTCACTTCTTTTCTGAATCCAACTATCGTAAGGTTTCCTAAGCGCATTCTTGGGCATTATCTATACCTCAAATGCCTTTTGATACTCAACATTCACATCAATCCAGATACAACCAATTCTTAGTAAATCTAACCAGCCTAAATGAGTATGATCATATAGGCTATGATAGAGCCAGCAGTGATCTTCTTCATTCATCGGGTGACCCGACCTCTTAAATTCACTGTGGTTATTGCCATCAGCTATACCAAAATACCAATCATCATCATATTTACTGCATTCTCTTAGTTGGACAAGGATATTATCACTATCGTCTGAATAATGCTGATCCTGCGTATTCCGGCCCAACGTGACCGCCGATTCCGTTTTATCGTGACCGCTCATT
>CAYFOU010000266.1:0-3195 GCA_964344805.1 uncultured Piscirickettsiaceae bacterium
TTCCCAATCTACTCGGAGATCGACAACATGAAAGTCACAATTACTGACACCCCCACCCGCAATCCGCTTACCTCATCCCAGTGCAAGAAAATCCGCGAGGCCATCAAGGCCACCGGTGCCGCCAGATCTACAGTTTATGGAGCGCTTTATCGAGCCTTCAACGTCAACAGCTACAAGGACATAGACAGCAATGACTTCCAGCAGGTAATTGCAGTTATCAACAGCCACGCGCAGGCCACAAAGGTTGCGCCAGTAGTAGAGATCGAACCCCCTCTAATTGCCCCGCTCTCCCAACGCACTTGGCTTGTCACCTTTGACCGCTCAGGGAAGGAGCACCACCAAGAGGTTACCGACGGGATTATCTTCTCCAGCCTTCAATCGCTCCCTGAGTGGTTGTGCAAACAGGATACCCCCGCAACTAATCCCGCGTGGCTAATGCAGATGATCAATGTCTGTATGGAGAGATTGCAGCGACAGACCACCAGCATCATGGGGGCAAAGTCATGAACAGACAAGCACTACTCGCACACATTCGGGTCGCCGGTTACCACAACGACGCCGGAGCATTTACCCGGTTATTGGTAGAAAACCGCATTTCCAGAGCTGCAGCCGATAAGGCATGGACAGAAGGCGTCGAGATGAAGGAAAGCGGTAAAAAGTGCGCTTGCCATGAGTGCAAAACCCAAGAGGAAGCAGCATCAAACGGAGGTCAACCATGAGTTTCAACAACTACACACTGTTGGAGATCGTCGAAGAGTTCGCCCACGACAACGGTCTGATCAGCTCAGAAGAAGAACTTTCGGAGAAATTTGATGAAGAAATCGCCCCCTCAGTTGTTAAGCAGTACGGGGAAGATGATGAGCCCGCGATGAACGAAACGTTCAATAACTGGAGCGATTCATTGCGCGATGAAGGCCAGATCCACGAAGAGCAATACAACAACTATTGCTATGTCGGCAAATACTCATAGAGAGACTGAATCATGACACATTTTGTAGACCACCTCCAAACCATCAAAAGACACGCTTTCGATATGGCAATCATAGTTGACAGCAAAGGCGAAAAAGCTGGAGCCATCATTGTCCGCTATACACAGGGGCGCATCGGGTATAACCATGAGATCGCAGTGGCGCTCTATGGGGATAACGATCTCCACTATGAGAACACCAAGAAGGGCGATCAATACGATCACGACGACCTCTATCGACACCTGATAGACAACGGTGCAACGGCAGTATATGACGAAAACCGGCTCAGATTTATCGACAGAGGAGCCGAGGAATCCCCCGTAAACCGCTACGTGGATGGCGTGTCCAGAATTACAGAATTTGCGTCATTCAAGTTTGACCGCAAAACCTACCGCATTTACTGGGTGTAACATCATGAATACCTACAAACTCACAACAACAGACGGTTGGAACCCGTACAGCATCGGCGGCGGGTACCAGACAGGTAAACGTGTAAACGATATCCACTTCTACGACGACGACGGTATCGTCGCATCAGTCGGTGAAGGGTGGATCGGTAACAATCGAATCGATATCAAAGAGTTCCACGAACTTGAGTTTAACCTTTCTCAAGAACTCAACTTGACCGAGAAGCAGCATTTCTTTGTAGCATCCAAGAAACGCGACTCCCGTGTGATTGAGAAGGAAGAAAGCGGAACTATGTAGGACACCATTTCTGGGCAAGGGGATATTTTGTTTCAACGGTAGGGCGAGATGAACAAATTATCAGAGAGTACATTCGGCATCAGGAGGAAGAAGATCGCCGAACAGATGAATTGGATTTATAGCGCCCCTTTATAGGGGCTCAAGGAGCCGAAGGCTCCGTTGATACTGCCGCTTCGAGCGGCTCACAAAATGAAAGCCCCCGGCTTTGCCGGGGGATGGTTACAGGAAAAAATCTAATGGAAATAATCAACATTCAAATAAGCACCGGCAACGCTGCTTTTGATAATTGGCCCGCCTCAGAAATTGGACGCATCCTCCATGATCTGGCCGAAAAAAACACGCAGGGTTACGACTTCGATGGTATCCCCCTGCGCGACATCAACGGCAAAAACTACTACATAAAAGAGGCGTAATCATGATCGAAATCAAGCTATCTCCCCACCAAACAACAACCCACATCCATCTATCCTGCTTTGATCTGCCGGATTACACCCTGAACACGCTAAAAAGAATGTGCCCAGAACTGCACGCCCAACCAATGGGGAGAAAAAGCAGGAGCGGGCCGTTTCTGACAATCATCGACCTACCAAGAGACGCCGCTTTGACAATTGCCACCCTGAGACTACTCAACGGTGGAGATTTCAAACAAGAAATCATCGGCGCAGCTAGCGGAATAAAGGAGATTTCCCACAATGAGCACAGAGCACAACCACACCCCCGGACCTTGGTTTTATAACAACTGGAGATTTATCGAAAACTCGAAAGGGCTAATGATTGCAGAACTCAGGCCATCTTCCCTAGATGACAACGAAAACAGAGCTAACACTCAGCTCATTGCAGCCGCGCCAGACCTCCTAGCAGCACTGTATGAACTGACAGAGGCTGTAGCAGGCAAATGCAACAAGGACGGTTGCCCAGTATCGTGGGATCTGATTGATAACGCCACAAACGCCATTGAGAAAGCGACTGGAGCCGCCCCATGAAATACCCAATAGGAACCAAATTTATCGCCAGAAGTGACCGCAAATCTAGACGGGTACAAACAGTGATCGACTACCACACTACGCGCAATCTGGCCGGGGAGATCGTCAGGGAGCGATACGTAGCCACCCACACTCTATGCGGCCAGCCAATTACAAACGCCGACATTCTGGAAACAACTATTGCCATGGGGGAAATTCAACAATGACAAGCAACGACCATTAAATAGAACCCCTTACCAGCGGCAACTGGTAAGGGGCAGAGATTCACCCACGGAGACTAAACCGAGATGAACCAAGAAACAGTAACAGAAACGCTCGTTTTTGAGTACCAGCACGGCCACGAGTGCTCGCCTACTCCCCCGCACCAAACTGCAGAGTATCGCGGGCACACAATCCGCGTCGAAACTGACGCCACACCCACAAATCCCTTCAAGGAATGGGAGAGTGAACCCCCACTTTTTGCCTACCTGCGACTCCTCGCGCAGATCTATGAATGGAAAGGACTCGATGATCAAGAATGGAATAGACGCCATTTTGCA
>CAYFOU010000267.1:0-3168 GCA_964344805.1 uncultured Piscirickettsiaceae bacterium
ATCTGGGGCGCAAGGTGGCCGATCTGGCGCTGGACGGCATGCCCCACCTTGGCTCCGGTATCACTTGGAAACGGGGAGAGCAGACGGTAATGGTAACTCCCAATCTGCGCAAGGGGGCACTGACGGTAATCGACATGAAGAGCTGGGAATCAATCGACGAGATCGAGACCCAGGGGCCCGGCTTCTTCACCCGTAGCCACGAGAATACCCGCTACGCCTGGGCCGATGTCTTCTTTGGCCCCAACCGTGATCTGGTCAACGTCATCGACAAGCAGACCCTGAAGATTGTGAAGACGTTACGCCCCGCCCCGGGCAAGACCGCCGCCCATATCGAATTTACTCGCGATGGACGCTATGCTCTGCTCAGCATCTGGGAGGAGGATGGCGCACTGGTGGTCTACGATGGGGATACGCTGGAAGAGGTGAAGCGGATCCCGATGAAGAAGCCGGTGGGCAAGTACAACGTGTTTAACAAGATCAATCGATCCGAAGGCACCAGCCACTGAAGGCACCTCTAAAAATGCGCTTTTCACGCAATTGCTGCGTCAGTTCCGTACTCGAATCCTCATGTACTTCAGTACACTCCGGGTCTCCGTGCGGTACTTTCTTGCACTTACGCAAAAATCACTATTTTTAGAGGCACCTTCACTCTCCTGTAAAGCGCGCTTTTGCCGCGATTACGGCATCGGCTCCGTACTCGGGTCCTCATGTACTTGGCGTACACTCCGGCCCTCCGTGCGGGGCCTCTTTGTACTCACGACAAAATCACTATTTCCAGAGGCACCTTAACCTCCTCTATCAAACACACTTCTCAGCAGCAGTTTTTCCAAATTTAGGAGATCACTCGGCCAATCTCCAGCACCAGATCCATTACCCGATTCCTGGCATTTTTGAAGTCGTCTTCATCGATGGCATCACACACCTCTCTGCCCAGTCGGCTCAATTCGGGGAAGCCAAAGGAGCTGCCCCCCCCCTTGATCGAATGGGCCACCTCTCTCACACCCTCCCACTCTTTGGCAGCAAGTGCCTGCATCAATTGACCTCGATTGCGGGTGGCACTCTCGGTAAAGATCGCCATCAGCTCGTCATCCACCAGCTCATCACGGGTAGAGGCTGGCTCCGCAACCGTCTGTGGTTGTGGCTCTTCACTGGAGAGGTAGTGGCGCAGGAAGACCTTCAGCTCCTGCTTGTCGATCGGTTTGGCAAGGAATCCATCACACCCCGCCTGCTTGAAGGCATCCCGGTGCTTCTGCATCACATTGGCGGTCAACGCCACAATCGGCACCCGATTATCGGCTGCACGCAGCGCCTCGGTGGCCTCAATGCCATTCATCTCCGGCATCTGCATATCCATCAGAATCAGGTCAAAGAGGGTACGATTGGCCGCATCAACCGCCATTCTGCCATTATTGACCACGGTGACCGTCACCCCAAGTGACTCCAGTATGCGGCGCTCCAGCATCTGCAATTCCGGCGTATCCTCAGCGATCAACACACTTCCGCTAAACCGGTCTGTCAGTACCGACGCCGACCCGGTGACTACATCCTCTTCATGACAGACCGGCACATCACTGGGTCTGTAGGGCAGGATCAGCTGGAACTTCGAGCCCTCCCCCTCATGGCTGGAGGCATCGATCATTCCTCCCATCAGCAGCGACAGACTCTCGGAGATGAAGAGCCCCAATCCACTGCCGCCAAAGCGGCGCGAGATTGACTGATCGGCCTGCTCAAAACGCTGGAACAACTGATCCATCACCGCTGGCGGGATACCGATACCGGTATCTTCAACCGTAAAATAGAGATAGTTTTCGGTTGCTGAGGTGGTCAAGGTAACCCGCCCCTTCTCGGTAAACTTGATTGCATTGCTGATCAGGTTGATCAGGATCTGACCAATACGCTGACCATCTCCCGTCAACTGATGGGTCTCATCATTCTTCTGCTCCACCACAAACTCCAGCCCCGCATCATGGGCACGGGAGGCAAAGATATGGCGCATATCCTCCAGCAGGGCTGCCAGATCATAGGGAGCCTCATCAATGGTAAACTTGCCCGACTCAATCTTCGACATGTCGAGAATATCGTTAACCAGCGCCAGCTGGCTACGCCCAGCCACCTCAATGGAACGAATCAGCTTCTGCTTCTCACCATCCTGTTCCTGCTCGGCCAGAAACTCGCTATTGCCAATGATTGCCGTCAGTGGGGTACGCAACTCATGACTCATTGAGGCGAGGAACTCATCCTTCGCACGGTTCGCCTTCTGCAGCTTCTCGGTCTTCTTGTCGACCTCATACTCCAGCCGTTCATTGTGGTTTTCGATCTGCTGCTGGTAGGCGATCATCGATTGACTCACCCGATTGATCAACATGAACAGCAGTGAGGAGATCGCCACCAATACAGTGATCACAATCACCACCACATAGAGCATCGACTCCTGAATACTCTCTGCCAGCAGCGCCTCCTTCTCCTGCACTACCGCTTCAATATCATCGATATAGACACCGGTACCCACCATCCACTGCCACTGCCCCACCCCCATCGCATAACCGATCTTGTTGGCTGGGCGCTGGGTATCGGGCTTGTCCCATACGTAGTTGACATAGGCACCGCCCGCCTTGGCAACATCAATCAGCTCACGGATCACATAGACCCCATCCCGATCCTGCAGATCAAAGATATTCCTCCCCACCAGATGAGGTTTCATCGGATGCATCAGGTTGACCCCCTGATAGTCATAGATGAAGAAATAACCATTCTTGCCAAAACGAATCCCTTCGATCTCGCGCAACAGCTGCGTCTTCAGCTCCGCTTCGCTCTGGGCATCCTTCTGGGTCCGTTGTGCATACTCAATCAGCTGAATAACCTGTCGGGTCTCATCCTCAATCAGTCGCTTCTGCTGTTCCAGATAGGCGCTTCTCAGCTCATCCACATAGTGGGAAAACTCACGATTCTCATATTGATAGAAGAGGTAGAGAAGAAAGGCGGAGACCGCCACCAAGGCCACGATCGGAATAATCTTCAACAGATGAAGGGTAGAGGCATCCCGTTTGAATCCTGAAATACCCTGATCCCCAGATGGGGTGTCTGTACCGGCTGCGCTCATCCTGGGCCACAATCTCCGTATCACGATGGAGCCGTGCCCCACCTGTAAAAACATTGATGACTAATATA
>CAYFOU010000268.1:0-3161 GCA_964344805.1 uncultured Piscirickettsiaceae bacterium
CAAGCACAGCAGGTGTTGTCATAGTTCAATCTTCGCGCATAGAAAACGGGACTCCTTATTGATCAGCATGTTATCAATGCCTACACAAATTGAATCCCGTTATAAAAAATTCCGGTCGGACCTGTACTCGTCGAATCTTCACCCTCTGAAACAAGAGAGTTGAGCTGAACGAGATTGAGGGCGAATTTTACTCTTCCAGTCAGAAAAGGTCTATGGGGCCGCCCTGAATATTAACCATTAATTTTACTGTTGGCGAATTCAACCAGCACCCGCTCATCCACATCCTGTGAGCAGATAATGAAATACATCATTTCAGCCTGCTTTCTCTTCTCTCGACTAACCTGGATAGCCTGATGCATACCTGAAACCCACTTCAGGGTCATAATGGCATTACGATCTGATCCACCATCAACTGCAGACTCTCTCGCCCCTGCCAGCGATTGATATCAAGCCTGTAGACCAGATCAACCACCCCCCCACATTCAGGCAACATTGAAGGTTCACGGTTAAAGGCAATGGCATCATACTGTTGACCGGTTTCACAATCCCGCAGTTGCATCTTCAAGTGTTTTTCACCAACAACTCGCCAGTAGTCGAGCAAGAAACCATCATGAAACAGGGGTTCCGGGAACCCCTGTCCCCACGGCCCCGCCTGCTGCAGCATGGCAACAGTCTCCAGCGTACGTGCTTCAACAGGCAAACCACCATCCGTATAGACCACCTCTTCCAGCAAGTCACGATCCACTGCTGACTCCACCAACTGTTGAAAACTGTGATGAAAGCACTCAAAGTCATCCTCACAGATCGTTAACCCTGCCGCCATTGCATGACCACCAAACTTGAGAATCAAGCCGGGCTGCTGCTTGCAAAGCATATCCAGTAGATCACGTATATGGACCCCGATGATTGAACGGGCCGACCCTTTCAGCAAACCATCCTCCCCCCTGGCAAAGACGATGGTTGGACGATGCAGTTGCTCCTTGATCCGCCCGGCAACGATGCCAATCACCCCTTCATGCCAGTGAGGCTGATAGAGGGCAATAGCAGCGGCAACACGCGCCTCATCGATATGGAGTGACTCTACAATCTGTTCCGCCTCCTCACGCATCTCCCCCTCTACCTGACGGCGCTGGCGGTTGATCCGGTCCAGCTCCAGCGCCTGTGGCTGCGCCTGCTGCATCGATTCGGCCAGCAGACAATCGATCCCCGCCCTCATCTCGGTCATTCGCCCTGCGGCATTGATCCGTGGCCCCACTGCAAAACCAAAATCAGTCGCCACAACACGAGGCGGCTCCCGATTGGCCACCTCCAGCAACGCAGTGATCCCCGGTGAGCAAAGTCCCCGACGAATACGCTCCATCCCCTGCTGCACCAGCACACGGTTGTTCCGGTCAAGCTGTACCACATCCGCCACAGTACCGACCGCTACCAGATCCAGCAGTTCTGCCGGATTGAATGCATGCTGCAACGCCTGGCGCACCGCACAGACCAGATAGAAGGCAACCCCCACCCCGGCAAGATGAGGGCTGGCAAAGGCATCTCCCTGCTGATTGGGGTTGACGATCACATCTGCAGCCGGCAACTGTTCCCCCGGCAGATGATGATCGGTTACCACCACCTTGACCCCTTGCGCCTTGGCTGCTGCCACCCCCTCGATACTGGAGATACCGTTATCAACGGTAATCAGTAATTGCGGCTGGTAGTCCAGGGTAAGCTCCACCACCTGGGGAGAGAGCCCATAGCCATGCTTCTTGCGATCAGGCACCACATAGTGGATATCCGCCCCCATTGCCCCCAACCCACGCATGCAGACACTACAGGCGGTGGCACCATCGGCATCATAATCCCCCACCACCACGATCGACTCCCCCATCCCTATCGATGCTGCCACCAGCTCAGCAGCTTTTTCCACATTCATCAGTGAGGAGATCGGTAACAGCCGTTTCAGAGAATGGTCCAGATCACCACTATCGGTAATGCCACGCGCACGGTAGATTCGATCCAGCAGCGGAGCAACCCCTGCCAGCGCTTCCCCCTCAGGAATGGGTCGCTGAATCACTCTCATTGGCGCTGCCCCCACCAGTGCCGCATGCGCTGCAGCAACGAGGGATCACGCCACACCCAGATTCCGTTGATCGCCAGCTGCTCCGGCTGCTGGTTGATCGGTGCCGTATGGAGCATCATCTGAGCCTCGTTCAACAGCTGCTTCCAACGCAGCGCATCTTTCCCTTGCGGCATCGCCTGACTGAGATTGCAGCCAGTCGCCCAATCAATCGGGGTAGTCGTGATGCGCTGCACCTGTGACAACCCCAGCTCCCAGCGTAGATCATCCCGATAACGCAGCACCATCCCCTGCTCGGCAAACAGCGGCGCCAGCAGTTCAATCAACTGTTGCTGGATCTCCTGCGGAATCTCTCCCGGCTCAAATTGAAACAGGCGCAAAACGTCCCAGTCAGGGACCAGATGTACCGGGGCTACGTGAAGGCTTTCCATATCTTTAAACAGAGAAGGGCAGAAGTGGTCACACTCCTGCCCTTCTCTATCTGCATCAACGCTCGATTACATATTCTCGAGGATCGCCCCCTTCACCTCATCCAGTGTTGCCTCTACGGTAATCAATGGACGGCTACTCTGCTTGATCGCAGTATCAGGATCCTTGAGGCCGTGACCGGTCAAGGTACAGACCACCTTGCTACCGGCGGGGATCTTGCCACTCTTCAGGTCACGCAACGCACCGGCCAGAGAGGTTGCAGAGGCGGGTTCACAGAAGACCCCCTCCTTCTCCGCCAGCAGCTTCTGTGCGGCGAGAATCTCTTCATCGCTGCACTCGTCGAACCACCCCTCGGACTCCTCCTTGACCTTCCACGCCTTGTCCCAGCTCTGTGGATGACCAATACGGATTGCCGTCGCGACGGTCTCGGGGTTATCGACCATCTCACCACGCATAAACGGGGCTGCACCCGCCGCCTGGTAACCGACCATCTTCGGGCGATTGGAGGAGATACCGGCCTCGGCATACTCCTTGTAACCCATCCAGTGGGCAGTGATATTGCCCGCATTACCGACCGGCAGGCAGTGGTAATCCGGTGCGCCACTCAGCTCTTCAACAATCTCGAAGGCGGCGGTCTTCTGTCCCTGCAGGCGGAACGGGTTAATGGAGT
>CAYFOU010000269.1:0-3080 GCA_964344805.1 uncultured Piscirickettsiaceae bacterium
ACTGGACCACCTCTCCGATGTCACCGTGATCAAGGCGGCAGAGAAGGGGCTGGAGATGGTCTTCGATATAGATCGTGAGGTACCACAGCAGTTGATCGGTGATCCGACCCGTCTGCAGCAGATCCTCATCAACCTGACCAACAATGCGATCAAGTTTACCAAGCAGGGGGAGATTGTGCTGAAGGTACGGCTGGAGCAGCAGTCCGATGGAGGGGCGGAGATCTTCTTTAGCGTCAGTGATACCGGCATCGGCATGGATGAGACACAGCAGTCACGGCTGTTCCAGTCCTTCTCCCAGGCTGATAGCTCAACCACGCGCAAGTATGGGGGAACCGGCCTGGGGCTGGCGATCTCCAAACAACTGGTGGAGATGATGGGGGGGGATATCGGGGTGGCGAGTGCGCCTGGTGAGGGAACCTCGTTCTACTTCACCATCCGTATGGGAGTTGATCAGACGGCAACTGCTGATGGAATTGATCTTGATGCACTGGAGGGGATCCGTGCATTGATTGTTGATGACAATGTGGTCTCCCGTGAGGTGTTGCAGCACTCACTGAACCAGTACACCGTTCACACCTGCACCGTCCCTTCGGGGCGTGCGGCGATTGAGGAGCTGAAACGGGCACAGCAGTATGGCAATCCCTATCAGGTGGTATTGATGGACTGGAAGATGCCGGAGATGGATGGGCTGGAGGCCACCCGGCAGTTACAGCAGGATCACATGCTCTCCTCTCCACCGGTGGTGATCATGATCTCCGCCTATGACCGTGGTGAGGTGGAGGAGCAGGCTGACGGGGTGCAGTTTGCCGAGTGGCTGACCAAGCCGGTCACCCCCTCTTACCTGCTGCAGACCATTGTCGACTCTCTGAATATGGGGATGGATATCGCTCATGGGGTTACCCCGGTAGAGCCAGAAGAGGAGAAACCCTCCTTTGAACGGCTCAAGGGGATAAAGGTATTGCTGGTTGAGGACAATGTGATTAATCAGCAGGTGGCAAGAGAGATTCTGCTTAGTGCCGGTGTTGAGGTGAGTATTGCCAACCATGGTGGTGAGGCGGTGGAGATGGTGCAGCAACAATCTTATGGTGCGGTATTGATGGATATCCAGATGCCGGAGATGGATGGTTATGAGGCGACTCGCAAGATTCGCAAACAGTTTGCAGAGGATGAGCTGGCGATCATCGCCATGACCGCCAATGCGATGCAGGGGGATCGTGAAAAGGCGTTGGCCGTGGGGATGAATGACCACCTCACCAAACCGATTGATGTACAGGCGCTATTCCAGAAGTTGTTGATCTGGGGGCGGGTACCCGATGAGATTGTCGAGCCGGTGCCCGAGTCTGTTGCCGAGGGTGAGGTGCAATCCTGGCCGGAGCAGTTACCGGGGCTTGATGTGGCAGAGGGGGTCGGGCGCATGGTCGGCAACAAGGATATCTATCTGAAGATTCTCAACACCTTCTGTGAGGATAGCCGTGACTTTGTAGCGCGCCTCCGTGCCTATATTGCAGAGGGGGATCGTGATGTGGTTAAACGGGAGATCCATACCCTGAAGGGATCTGCCGGTAATCTTTCCGCCAATGTACTGGCTGAGTTGGCAAAATCGGTTGAGCAGGAGGTGGTGGCTGGAGAGCCTGTTACGGAGTCACATCTGGCGGCACTGGATGCAGCGCTGGAAGAGGTCTATTCCGCAGTGGCACGGCTGCGTCAGCTATCGGAGGGGAAGGCCGCTGCAGTGGTTGAAGAGGCTGATAGTGGGGATGAGCTTGATGAGTCATTGCTCCAGCAACAGCTGGCAGAGCTGCATGAGATGCTCTCGACCAACAATCTGGAGGCATCTACCTTCTTTGATGAGATCCGTCCCTCGCTCAACAGGGTGCTGGAAGGTGGGCAGCTGGACGAGATGGCGGATGCGATAGGGCGTCTCGATTTTGGTACTGCACTGGGGCATCTGACACCGGTCTTGGCCTGACCAGATCATATTTAAGGGTCATCAGATAAAAAAAGCCCCGCCCGGAAAACCGGACGGGGCTTTTTGTCATCAGTAGTGGGGAAACTACCCAGTAGCCAGAGGCACGCCATCAAAGTAGTGTGCATTGACCATCAGGTGCACCCAGATACTGGCGGCATAACCCAGTGCAATCACCGGAGTCCAGCGCAGGTGACCACCGAAGGTGTACTTGCCACGTGCCTGTCCCATCAGCGCCACACCGGCTGCGGAACCGATCGAGAGCATGCTGCCTCCGACACCGGCGGTCAGGGTCACCAGCAGCCACTGCCCCATGTCCATTTCCGGCAGCATGGTCAGAATTGCAAACATCACCGGAATGTTATCGACGATTGCAGAGAGGATACCGGCCATGATGTTGGCATTGGTTGGGCCCCAATCGGTGTACATGATCTCGGAGATCAGAGAGAGGTAGCCGATAAAGCCGAGGCCACCTACTGCCAGTACCACACCGTAGAAGAAGAGCAGGGTGTCCCACTCTGCACGGGCCACCTTGTTGAAGATGTCGAATGGCATCGCAGGGTCCATGCGGTCACCGTGCTCGCCACTATCCGGAACATCAATGTCGTGGGTCTTCTTCAGGTAGTAGCCGAAGAACTGCAGATAGGCCAGACCGGTCATCATGCCAATCGCGGGTGGCAGGTGGAAGAAGTTGTGGTAGCTCACCGCAGTCGAAATGGTCAGCAGGAAGAGCAGGATGATGCGTTTGGCACCACGCTTCATCACCACAACCTCGTTGTTGGACTCTGGATGCTCGTCAGGGACTGCAAAGTGCATGATTGCAGCAGGTACGATAAAGTTGACCACGGATGGGATGAAGAGTGCGAAGAAGGTGCCGAAGTCGACAATACCCTTCTGCCATACCATCAACGTGGTGATGTCGCCGAATGGGCTGAATGCACCACCGGCGTTGGCGGCGATCACGATATTGATACAGCTCAATAGTACAAACTTGGTGTTGTCACCACCTACCGCCAGTACCACCGCACACATCAGCAGTGCTGTGGTGAGGTTGTCGGCAATCGGTGAGATGAAGAAGGCGAGGATGCCGGTCATCCAGAAGAGCTGGCGGAAG
>CAYFOU010000270.1:0-3040 GCA_964344805.1 uncultured Piscirickettsiaceae bacterium
GGCCAGTTTGCGCACCATGCCGGCGCGAATCATCAACTGGTGGCTGATGATCTCGGCCTCGGAAGGGGTCTCTTTGACGGTGGCGAGAAGAAATTGGGAGGTACGCATGCTGTTGTTCCTTAACAGTAATTTTGTATAGGTTGATATGGCGATTAAAATGTTTTGCCGTTCCAGCCCCACATATGGCGTTCTGGAGAAGAGAATTCGGTGTAGATTCGGCTCTTGTCGATAGCGGCCTGCTCGGAGAGCAGTTTGCTCACCGCCTCGGAAAATACCGGGGTGGAGGATTCCGGCAGCCCCAGACTCTTGAACTCCAGATAGGCGCAGGGATCGGTGGTGCCGGCAAACATCATGTGAGCCCCTGCACGGATGGAGATCATCACGTAGTTTTCCGGCTTTTGCAGCAGCTGGGCAAGCAGCTGTGAGCAGGCACCCATCAACGTCTCTTTCTGTTCATAAGAAAGGCTGACATTGGTATCAATTTTCAAGTAGGGCATTGAAATAACCTGATGTTGTGTATGGAAACAAGTTGATGAATTTTGAGCAAAAAAGTCAAAATTCATCTTGTTTCAGATTTATGAAACGTGCAATATAAGTCGCTCATTAAAGAAGCGCCGCCAAAGCGGTATTGCGGCGCAAATCATACGGAAAACAGGTCTGGTTTTATAGTTTTAGAGGCAAAAAAGTGGAATTAACGGGCGCAGAGATCATTACAGAATTCCTCAAGGATGAGGGGGTTGAGTACGTCTTCGGTTATCCGGGCGGAGCGGTACTCCATATTTATGATGCCATCTACCGTCAGGATGCGGTGAAACATGTATTGACGCGCCATGAGCAGGGGGCGGTACATGCCGCCGATGGCTATGCGCGCTCCAATGGCAAGCCGGGTGTGGTGCTGGTCACCTCCGGTCCTGGGGCAACCAATGCGGTGACCGGTATTGCCACCGCCTATATGGACTCCATTCCGATGGTGGTGATCACCGGACAGGTGCCTACGCCACTGATCGGTAATGATGCCTTCCAGGAGGTGGATACCGTCGGTATCACCCGCTCCTGTGTAAAACACAACTTTCTGGTGACCGACGTAGAGGAGCTGACCACTACCTTGAAGAAGGCCTTTACCATCGCCACTACGGGGCGCCCTGGCCCGGTGGTAGTGGATGTACCAAAGGACATTACTGGTTTTAAAACTTCCTATAACTATCCGGAAAGTATAGAGATTCGCTCCTATACACAGCGCTACCATCCACCTGCCGAGCAGATCAGCAAGGCGGTGGAGATGGTGCGTGCTGCCGAGCGCCCTGTGCTCTATACCGGTGGTGGGGTGGTGCTGGGTGATGCGGCAGGGGAGCTGACCGAATTTGCCCACATGACCCATGTGCCGGTGACCAACACCTCGATGGGGCTGGGTGGTTACCCTGCTACCGACAAGCAGTTTATCGGCATGTTGGGGATGCACGGCACCTATGAGGCCAACATGTCGATGCATAACACCGATCTGCTGATTGCGGTCGGTGCCCGTTTTGATGACCGGGTGACCGGAAATATCGAGAAATTCTGTCCGCAGGCGAAGATTATCCATGTCGATGTCGACCCCTCCTCGATCTCCAAGAATGTGCAGGTGGACCTGCCGATTGTTGGTGATGTGAAAGAGGTATTGGGGGAGATGGTGGGATTGCTCAAGCAGCAGGCGGCACTGGATGAGGCGCGCCTCGGCTCCTGGTGGGAGCAGATCGAGGGGTGGCGTTGCGAGGATTGTCTCGCCTACAAGAACGATGACGGATTGATTCATCCGCAGTATGTTCTGCAGGAGCTTTACAAGGTAACTCACGGAGATGCCTACATTGTTTCCGATGTGGGGCAGCACCAGATGTTTGCGGCCCAGTACTATCAGTTCGACAAGCCACGCCGCTGGATCAACTCCGGTGGTCTCGGCACCATGGGCTTTGGACTGCCAGCAGCGATGGGGGCGCAGTTTGCTCACCCGGATGCCACGGTCTGCACCATTACCGGTGACGGCAGTATCCAGATGAATATTCAGGAGCTGGCGACCTGTGGTGAATTCGGGTTGCCGATCAAGATCATCAACCTCAATAATGGTTTCCTCGGCATGGTGCGCCAGTGGCAGGAGTTCTTCTATGAGCGCCGCTACTCCGAGGTGACGCTGGAGGCCAATAATCAGCCCGACTTTGTCAAGCTGGCGGAGGCCTATGGGCACGTCGGGATGCGTATTACCAATCCTGATGAGGTCACCTCTGCACTGGAGGAGGCGATGGCGATGAAGGACCGGCTGGTATTCATGGACTTCATCATCAACCCGGAGGAGAACGTCTATCCGATGGTGCCTGCCGGTGCGGGTCTCAATGAGATGATTTTGGTGTAGGGAGGGGTACGATGAGTAGACATATTATTTCGCTGTTGCTGGAAAATGAGTCGGGTGCACTCTCTCGTGTTGCAGGGCTCTTCTCTGCCCGTGGCTTCAATATCGAGACCCTGACGGTGGCGCCCACCAACGATCCCACTCTCTCCAGAATGACCATTGTGACCTCTGGTACCGAGGCAATTATTGAGCAAATCAACAAGCAGCTCAATAAGTTGGTCGATGTTGTTAAGGTCAATGATATTACAGGAGGGGAGCATATCGAACGTGAACTGGTGATGATCAAGATCAGCACTGAGGGGCTTGATTGCGACCAAGTGCGCAAGGTGGTGGAGGCGCATGAGGCCGATATCGTCGATCAGCGCGAAGGGACCTGCGTGATCGAACTGCTGGGCAACAGTCAGCGTATCAATGCTCTGGTGATGGCGATGGAGCACTATCCACTGCTGGAGGTGGTCCGTTCCGGCGTCTCCGGTATTTCACGCGGGGCAGAGGTTTTGTCGATTTAACCTCCATTCCAGCGTTGTGAATCACTATTAATTCAGGGATAATTCTCCGCTTTCCGGGGAATCTCCCCAACCTTTATTTGACCATTAGGAACAGAAAAGACGATGAGTATTAACGTTTATTACGACAAGGATGCAGACCTCTCCATCATCA
>CAYFOU010000271.1:0-3035 GCA_964344805.1 uncultured Piscirickettsiaceae bacterium
TTCTGCTGATTGCGATTGTGGCGGCGATTGGCCTGACCTTCCGCAAGCGTCCCGATGCTGAGAGCCGCAAGCAGGATATTCCACACCAGCATCGTGTAGATCGTGCCGACCGCGTGCGCCTGCTCGATATTCGCGAGGGGGATGAGGCATGATTGAACTATCGAACTTCCTGATTCTGGGTGCGCTGATGTTTACCCTGAGCATGGTCGGCATCTTCCTCAACCGGAAGAATGTGATCATTCTGCTGATGGCGATTGAGTTGATGCTGCTCTCGGTCAATATCAACTTTGTCGCCTTCTCCCACTATCTGGGAGACCCCAACGGACAGATCTTCGTCTTCTTTATTCTGACAGTAGCCGCTGCCGAGGCCGCGATCGGTCTGGCGATTCTGGTGCTGCTGTTCCGTAACCGTCGAACCATTAATGTCGATGATCTCGACACATTGAAGGGGTAGGGCTATGGATATGAAATCAATCTACCTCGCAATTGTGTTGGCCCCGCTGGTCGGTAGTATCTTGGCGGGTGTGTTCGGCCACTGGATGGAGCGCAAGGTTGCCCACATCGTCACCATTGGTGGTGTTGCCATTGCCTTTGTGCTCTCCTTGATCGTATTTCAGGACACCGCAATCAACGGCAATACCTTCAATGGCAATGTCTATACCTGGATGACCACCGGTGGCGTCGGCTTCCATGTCGGCTTCATGGTCGATCAGTTGACCGCAATGATGTTGGTGGTGGTTAGCTTTGTATCGCTGATGGTCCACATCTACACCATCGGCTACATGCAGGAAGATCCCGGTTACAAGCGCTTCTTCAGCTACATCTCCCTCTTCACCTTCTCCATGTTCATGCTGGTGATGTCCAACAACTTCATGCAGCTCTTCTTCGGCTGGGAGGCTGTAGGTGTAGTCTCTTATCTGCTGATCGGTTTCTGGTACAACAAGGAGACCGCAATCTACGCCAACCTCAAGGCGTTCCTGGTCAACCGTGTCGGTGACTTCGGCTTCCTGCTTGGTATTGCGGGTGTGCTGCTCTACTTCGGTTCTCTTGACTATGTCGAGGTCTTCTCCAGGACTGACAGCGTAGTGGGGCAGACCATCAATATCTGGGGAGACAGCGAGTGGTCGGTGATGACCGTGATCTGTATTCTCCTCTTTATCGGCGCGATGGGTAAGTCGGCACAGGTACCGCTGCATGTCTGGCTGCCTGACTCGATGGAGGGTCCAACCCCGATCTCCGCACTGATCCACGCCGCGACCATGGTGACTGCCGGTATCTTCATGGTGGCGCGTATGTCGCCACTGTTTGAACTCTCCGAGACGGCGCTCTCTGTGGTGCTGGTGATTGGTGCAATTACCGCACTGTTTATGGGCTTCCTCGGTCTGGTACAGCATGACATCAAGCGAGTGGTCGCCTATTCCACGCTGTCGCAGCTCGGTTACATGACGGTAGCGCTGGGCGCCTCGGCCTATGCTGCCGGTGTCTTCCATCTGATGACTCACGCCTTCTTCAAGGCGCTGCTCTTCCTTGCCGCCGGTTCGGTGATCATTGCGATGCACCATGAGCAGGATATGCGCCATATGGGGGGGCTGAAGAAGTACATGCCGATCACCTACTGGACTTCACTGGTTGGTTCGTTGGCGCTGATCGGTTTCCCCGGTTTTGCCGGCTTCTTCTCCAAGGATGCGATTATCGAGGCGGTACACGCTTCCACCATTACCGGGGCGACCTTTGCCTACATTGCGGTACTGCTGGGTGTCTTTATCACCGCGCTCTACAGTTTCCGTATGTTCTTCCTGGTCTTCCATGGCAAGGAGCACTTCCACCATGGCGCACGCCACCATGATGAGGAGCATGATACCCAGATAGATCAGGCTCATGGACACGGCCATGCCCCACATGAGACCCCATGGGTGGTCACCGGGCCGCTGATTGCGCTGGCTATTCCATCTGTACTGGCTGGAGCGATGTATGTAGAGCCAATGCTGTTTGCCGGGTTCTTTGGTGATGCGATTCAGGTCAAGCCGGAGCATGATGTGTTGGCAACGCTGGGCGCAAACTATCACGGGGTAATGGGCTTTATCCTCCATGGCATCATGGCGCCGCCATTCTGGCTGGCGATGGCCGGTGTCGGTACCGCCTACTACTTCTATATGGTGCGTCCCGATATTCCCGAGGCGATCAAGCAGCGTTTCTCCGGAGTCCATGCGCTGCTGGAGAACAAGTATGGCTTTGACAGCTTCAATGAGATCTTCTTTGCCGGTGGCTCCCGAGGGATCGGTGGATTGCTGTGGAAGATTGGCGATATGAAGCTGATTGATGGCTTGCTGGTGAATGGCTCTGCCTACGGCGTGGGCAAGATTGCTGCCTTTATCCGCCATCTGCAGAGTGGTTATCTCTACCACTACGCCTTTGCGATGATTATCGGTCTGCTCATCATGCTGGCCTGGGTCCTGTACAGGTAATGGTTATGGGATTGGTCTATTCCGATATCGAATTGAGTAACCCCAGAGAGCCGGGGCTACAACCGATGATACAGAGTGCTCTGGTCGATACAGGGACCATTACGCTCTGTATTCCAGAACATGTTGCATTGCAGTTGAAACTTCAGGAACTGGAGAAGAGAGAGGTTTCGACAGCAGATGGCAAATCAATGGTTGTTCCCTATGTAGGACCGGTACAAATCCACTTTGCCAACAGAAACTGTTTTACCGGTGCCTTGGTGATGGGGGATAGCGTATTGCTGGGAGCCGTGCCGATGGAAGATATGGATCTGATTGTCCACCCAAGATTGCAAACGCTATCTGTAAATCCTGAAAGCCCCAATATTCCCACTGCGGTGGTTAAGAAGAGTATTTGATTATGAATTCAGACTCCTCAATTCTGAGCTTACTGATCTGGGTGCCCATCGTGGGTGGCCTGCTGACGCTGGCAGCGGGGGACCGTCGTGGGGCCTTGGGGCGTGTCACTGCACTCGCCTTTGCGATCATCACCCTCCTGATCTCCCTCTCCCTGTGGAACGGCTTTGATCGTGG
>CAYFOU010000272.1:0-2999 GCA_964344805.1 uncultured Piscirickettsiaceae bacterium
TTCAAGGAAATGGCAAAAAAGAATCATATGCAATACCAAAGGATAATCCGCCAATTGCTTGATGAATATGTTGCACAACATAAAAAGTGCTAACGAATAAGGATAGAACGCACAGAGTCACGATCTATCCTTATTTGTTAAAAAGAAAATCCAGCCGATCTAAAAAACGCTGCGCGGTTTTTGAATAGCTGATTTTTGGCGTTAGATTTACCGATGATTTCAAATCAATCCATCATGGCAAAACCCATCCTTATCCTGCAGATACGACCGGAAGATGAAACTTCTGACAATGAGTTTGAGGCGATTCTAAAATACGGTGGACTCGACAATCACAATGTATATCGTATCCGTATAGAAAAGATCGGGATCCCCGCAGATCTTGTTCTGGATAATTTTTCTGCTGTCATTGTGGGCGGCAGTCCTTTTGATATTTCAACCCCTCAAGATAAAAAATCACCCATTCAAATGAAAATCGAGCAAGACTTCATGTGCTTGCTTGATGAAGTGGTAAAGAAGGATTTTCCATTTCTCGGTGCATGCTCAGGCAATGGTCTCTTGGGGATGTATTTGGGGACTTCCATCTCTACCCAATATGCTGAACCAGTCGGAAGCAGAATGCTTGAGCTTACTGAGGCGGGGCTGAAAGACCCCCTATTAGCTGACTTTCCAAGACAAATTTCGGTCTTACTGGGTCATAAGGAGGCTTGTGACCATACTCCAGAGGGATCAACCTTGCTGATGACCGGGACAGCATGCCCCGTGCAAATGTTCCGGGTTGGGTGCAACATATATGCGACTCAATTCCATCCCGAAGGGGATCCAGAAGGATTTGAGCTCCGCATTAATATCTACAGGAATCATGGTTATTTTCAGCCCCACGAGGCCGAAACATTGATTGAAAAAGTTCGACAAGCGAAGACTCCTTTTGCCCAGAAAATCCTGAAGAGGTTTGTTCAGCGCTATGCTAAATTGTGATGAGAATTAGTTGTAAAGGGATGGCGTTTTCCCACTTAATCACTTAAAGAAAAGGAAAACGCTCTGGACTTACCAGGTTGTTGAAATTCGCTCATGCGAGTACGAGACAAGGCATTTTGGCGTGAAAAAGCGGAGTTTACACAGGGTAAATGAGCATTTTGAACGGCAAAATAACACCGTATCGTGCAGCATGAGTAGAATTTCAACAGCCTGTTACCCCTTCTAATCAATGGTTGGAAGGGACACAGCAAACTGCGACCCTTAACCTGATCGTTAGGCGGATCATATGAAGAGAAATAACTGAATGCCATTCATTACTGAACCAGAGGGATCTACGCTATCCAGTCCTTGATATGAGCTGGAAGAGCAGTCTGCTGCTTTGTGAAGGGAAAACGTCTGTTAAGCCGCTTTGGTTACAGGGTTCTGCCGCAGGTTGTCCTTGGCAGTACGAATCAGCTGGGTGATGGGGATGTTGGAGGGGCAGGCATAGCTGCAGGAACCGCACTCTACACAGTCCATCACATGGTATTCAGCACTCTCCTCATAGCGGCGGTGGCGGCTCAGTATCGCCAGCCGTGAGGGGTTGAGGAAGTAGGGGCACGCCTCCAGGCAGCGTCCGCAGCGGATACAGGGGTACTCAGGGGGACGTGCAGTCTCAGCCTTGGTGAAGGCAAGGATGCCGGAGCTCCCCTTCAGAATGGGTACATCGAGGCTGGCAATGGGGAAGCCCATCATTGGCCCGCCCATGATGATCTCTCTGGTCTTCTCGTTGAGGCCACCGGCAAAGTGCAGTACGTCACGTACCGAGGTACCTAATGGTACCAATAGATTGGCGGGTTGATCCACGCCAGGGCCGGATACGGTAACAATACGTTCAATCAGCGGACTGCCGGTCTGGAACAGATCGGCAATTGCAACAATGGTGCCGACGTTGTTGACCGCAATACCGATATCGCGTGGCAGTTGTCCGGCGGGAACCTCTTTCTTGTAGACTGACTGGATCAGCATCTTCTCTGCACCCTGGGGGTACTTTACCTCCAGTGCAGCAACGCTGATCGGCAGATCGGGCTGTTGCTCCAAACGGGTCTGAATCGCCTCGATTGCCTCCGGCTTGTTCTGCTCGATGCCGATGCAGGCTCGCTTGGCACCCAATTTCTGTCTCAGAATCTCGGTTCCTTCGATCACTGCCTCGGGGCGTTCCACCATCAGGCGGTGATCGTTGGTGAGGAAGGGTTCACACTCTGCGCCATTGATCAGCAGGTCATCGATCTGTACTTCATCAGGCAAGGAGTATTTTACGTGGCTGGGGAAGGCGGCACCGCCCATTCCAACAATGCCTGCCTGTTGTACCACCTCGATAAAGGCCTCCAGTGAGAGCTGTTCCCAGGAGGGGGGGGGGATGGTCTCCAGTTGCTGAGTGGAGTAGGGATCGGCCTCGATCACGATTGCCTCCTTCAGTGCACCATCGAGGGTACGCTGCGGACTGATCTCGGTGATGGTGCCGGTTACCGGGCTGTGGAGTGCAGTGGAGACAAATGCTCCGGGCTTGGCAATCAATTCACCACGGCGCACCTGTTGCCCCTTCTTCACCACAGCAATTGCCGGGGCACCGATGTGTTGCCCCAGCGGCATCACATAGCGTTTGCCAAACGGTACGCGTTGGATCTTCAGATCCTCGGTCTGCCCCTTGTGGTGTGCCGGATGGACACCGTGGGCGAAGCTGCGGGAGAAGAGTGAAAAGAGGCCCATGGTGGTGATCGCCTATTTCAGCAACTTGGCCATATGCTGGCCGATTTCTGCCGGGGAGCGGGAGACGGTTACACCAGCGGCCTCCAGTGCGGCGATCTTGTCTTGCGCGGTCCCCTTGCCACCAGAGATCACGGCACCGGCATGGCCCATGCGGCGGCCTGGAGGTGCGGTAACGCCCGCGATGTAGGCAACGACCGGCTTGGACACATGTTCCTGGATGTAGGCTGCGGCCTCTTCCTCCTTGCTGCCACCGATCTCGCCGACCAGGATGATCC
>CAYFOU010000273.1:0-2940 GCA_964344805.1 uncultured Piscirickettsiaceae bacterium
CAATCAGCAATATATTCATTTAATATCAACATGATATTGTTTTTGAGGAGACTCGAAATAGCTCACTCAACATCAATCAGCATCCTTCCCAGCACAAGATCCGTTCTGTGGCATCCCCTTTCTCACAAACCGGATAAAAACCAATAACCCCGATTCTATCCATGGACTGCACCACTTTTCCATATAAAGAAAGTGACAGTTTGAGAATATTTTCAGACCGACAGCAGCGCCATCACATCCTCTTCATGAAACGGCTTTTTCAACAGACGCCAGGTTGACCCCAGCAGCTCATTGATCTCCTCAGCCATGTAGTCGCTATAGGCGGTAACAAAGATCAGCTCAATCTCCGGATTGATCTTGCGCAACTGCATTGCGGTCTTGATCCCATCCATACCCGGCGGCATGCGCACATCCAGTATCGCATGGGTAAAGGCTCTCTTCTCCCGCTGTGCCATCTGCGCCTGATGGATCGCCTCATCTCCCTGATGTGCGATGACCACATCCCACGTCCCCTCTTGTGATGCACTGGATTGACTCTCCTCTGCCGAGAGCAGGGAGATCAGATTATCCAACTCCTCCATATGGGGGGCATGACTCGATATATCTTCAATACCAAAGATGGAGCGATAGTGCGCCAACACCTCTGGATCATCATCCGCCACCAGAATCCGTATAGCACTCTTGTCACTCCCCATCACGCCCTCCCGATTCATCCAGTTGCAGACGCTGATCCACCCTCGGCAGCACCACCTCCATGGCACACCCCTGATCTTTTCCGCCACTCTCTACCCGGATACTACCCCCAATACTCTGCACAAACACCGCCACCGAATGCAGTCCAAAACCACTGCCAAACTCCTTGGTGGTATGGCCATGGCTGAAGATCTCCGGCTGGTACTTCGGATCAATGCCAACGCCATTATCACTCACCTGCATCACCACCTGCTCTGCGTCAACCTGATCCACCACCACCTTGATCCACCCCTGCAGATCGGCCTGATGGTTGCGTCGCTCCTGTACCGCCTCCACACTGTTTTTCAACAGATTGAGCAACATCTGAATCACCGGATTGCGGGGGATATTGAGATCAACCTCTGTAGGCACTTCAACCTGCAGTTCAATCTGATAGCGATTACACTTATCCTGTATCAACTGCAACGCATCCTCCACCGCCTGTTTCAGCATAAAGCGAGAGGGGCGAATCTCGGGGCGGGAAACATTACGATAGGCATTGATGATCTCCCCGATATGGACCACACTGTGAGCCAGCTTCTGGATCTGCCCACGCAGTCCATCCCAGAACGCATCCGCCCCCTCTCCCATCTTCTTCTCACCATGACAGATCAACTCCATGGTGCGGTTGATCACCTCCAGACCATTACTCAGCTGCGTCTCATCCAGCCCCCCCTCATCCAGCCGCTTGCGCAACATCTCCATACCACCGCGCACCCGCTCCATATCATCCAGCTTGTTGTTGCAGGAGCGGATATTGCCGTTGATACCCGTCAACACGTTGCCGATATTGTGCATCACCGAAGCACTCATCTCCGCCACCCCGGACTGGAACGCAGCATACTGCTCCTGCTGCTCGGCCCGCACTTTGGCACGCGCCATCTCTTTCTCCTGGGTCACATCCCGCACCGTTGCCTGCAGCTGCTCCTGTCCACCAATATCGATACGGTTGAGCAGTACCTCGGCAGGGAATGGCTCACCATCACCACGCAGGTGAACCCACTCAAACTGATGGCTCCCTTGCTTCAATGCAGCCTCGATCATCTCTGGAGCCTTCTCTTCCGAGGGACGCCCATCCGGCTGAAACTCTGCCGACAACTGCACTGGTGTCTTCTCGACAAACTCCGCCTCATCGGCACAGCCAAACATCTTCACCGCTGCCGAGTTACCGCGCGAGAAGCGCCAATCCGGTGGCCCCAGCGTCATGATTGCCTCAGCCGAGGACTCAAACACCACCCGGTACTGCTCTTCCTTATCCGCCAGCATCAGATAGAGCTGCTCCAACTCCTTGTAACCCACCAGCTCATTACTGATTTTACGAATCAGAAAGAAGAGCAACAGCGCGGTCACCAGAATCACCGCAACCACGGTACCAATCACATAGGGCATGGTACGACGCTGGTTGGCATCCAGCGCCATCTCTCTCACCTCAATCACCTGATCAATATCGTCGATATAGACTCCGGTACCGACCATCCACTGCCAATCCTCCACCCCCAGTGCATAGCCGATCTTGTTGGCAGGACGATTGATATCGGGCTTGTGCCAGATATAGTTGACATACTGCCCCTGTGCCCTGGCCGAATCAATCAGATCACGAATAACATAGACCCCATCCCCATCCTGCAGATCAAACAGGTTCTTGCCCACCAGATGGGGCTTGATCGGATGCATCAGATTGACGCCCTGATAATCGTAGATAAAGAAGTAACCATTCTTGCCAAAGCGAATCTTCTCGATCTGCCTCAACACATCGGCCCGGATCTGCGCCTCATCAACACCACGAGTCTGCAACAGCTGACGCAACTCGTAAATCGTCTGAATGGCCCGCTCGGTCTCCGCCTTGATGGTCTGTTTCTGCCTCTCTACATGCTCTGTGCGCAAAGCCCCCATATAGAAAATGTGCTCATCCTGCCCATAATCATAGTAGAGAAAGGTCAGCAGCAGCGACATAAAAACCAGCGCAGCAACCGGTACCGCCTTGAGCAGAAACAGGGTAAAACGTTCCTGCCTTGCACTCATTCTGAGCATCTTTCCTCGATCCACGCCCACAAATCCCTTGTTTGTTCTAGGCACCTCTAAAAATGCACTTTTTCAGCGATTGCTGTGTCAGCTCTGTACTCGAATCCTCATGTACTCGCATGTACACTGCGGTTGGCGTGAACGCCCGCAAGGCGAAGCTCCGTGCAGAGCTTTCTTGCACTCACA
>CAYFOU010000274.1:0-2922 GCA_964344805.1 uncultured Piscirickettsiaceae bacterium
AGCACGCGCCGGAAAATTGAGGGTTTGAGAATGAACTATGAAATATGCGGGTTAGCAGGGTTGGAACCACTGGTGTCTGGTCGGAGTGAGAGGATTCGAACCTCCGACCCCTACGTCCCGAACGATGTTTTTTGACTCCCGAGGAGAACCGAGGGGGAACGGAAAAAATTTATATCTTGCTGATTTTTAAGTATACTTGTTCCGATAAGGGCCGAGGAGGCCCGGTGGCGCTTGAGATTTTGCGTATGCATGAACGTATGCATCGTATGCACGAGCGTATGCAAATTAGACTATGAGGGCAGTCAAAATGGGCTTCACAGGTGATGCCAGAGAGCGACAAAAGAAAGTGAGTAGAGGGGCAACCAATAAATCAGGTTTGCTTACAGATGCGGGCGTCAAAAAGCTGAAAGCAGAATCCAAAAAATATTACGAGCGTGAAACAACTGGTGATCCAGAAACACGAGGATTTTGCGTCCGGGTGACTCCAAATGGTACCAAGGCTTTCTGTATCGCGTATACGATGGATGGGCAGCGCAAAGAGTTTACTCTTGGGATATACGGGGATGAATATAAACTCTCACAGGCCCGTACTGACTGTAAAAAGGCGAGGGCGATGATATCTGATGGTAAGGACCCTCGCGTAGAAAGGGAGAAGAGAGAGGCAGCAGAGCGGGCTGAGAGGCAGAGATTAGCGGCTGAGGCCAGAGCGACTACCGTTGAACAACTGCTTGACTACTATATCAACCAGAAATTGACTAACCCAAGCTCACAGGCTGTTGCTCGTGATGTTCTTGGCCGTGATGTGATTCCGAAAATCGGGAAGGTGAAGGCCAAGGATGTGACAGATAGGGATATCCGGAAGATTGTCAAGACAGTGATGGGGCGTGGAGCACAGTCAGTTGCTCGACAGCTCTATATCTATCTCCATTCGGCTTTCAATCTGTATAAGGATGACTTCAGCCCGGTATATGAGGAGTGGGAAATAAACCCTGTCAGTAAAGTAACCAAACCAGAAAAAGGAGCCCCGGACCGAACAGTATTGAAGTCTGAAGAGATTATGGGCCTGTGGGGTGCTTTGGAGCGTTATACCGGCATGGATGAGGCGCTTAAGGATGTGCTACGTCTTCTGTTATTGACTGGGCAGCGGGTACAGGAGGTATTGGGAATGTGCTGGAGTGAGTTGGATCTGGATGCGGGGGTATGGACGATTCCGCCAGATAGGTTAAAGACTGGGAAGAAACGGCCTGTTGAGCATGTGTTGCCACTTACCCCAATGGTTATCAAAATCTTGGAGCGACAGCCAGTCTATGTAGATGATGAAGGGAATCGCACTGATCAGGTGTTCCCGGGGCGGGATGATGTCCATAGCCCTTATCAGTGGCGGTCGCTGGGTAAGGCAGTGAGGAGATTGGTGCAGCAAGAACAGCTAGCCCACTTCAGTCCACGCACTCTCAGGGGGACAGTCAAGACGGGGATGGCACGGATCAAGGTGATGAAGGAAATCCGTGACCGAATCCAGAACCATGCATTGACTGATGTAGCAGATCTCCATTACGACGCTCATGATTATCTTGATGAGAAGAGAGCTGGGTTGATGAAATGGGAACAGGAATTGAGGCGCATTATTGGTGAGCCTGCCAAGGATAATGTGGTGGAGTTAAGGGCATGAGTGTGCTTGATAGTTGGGTTGTTTTTAAAAGTTTACAATATTGTTTTTATAAGTTTACAATATCGCAGAATTCAACTGTAAAAGTTTACAATGCCTAAAAAGATCACTAAACGTACTCGGACAATTCGGCAGTACCTGATTGATGCTGTCCGCGTAGGACATCAAAATGTAGTCCAAATGGCCTCAGATGCTTTCGGCATCTCTCGGCAATCGATTCATCGTCATCTATCGACCTTAGTTGGCGAGGGCTACTTGGAGGCAATAGGGAAAACGAGGTCCCGGAGGTATGCTCTTGGAGCAATACGTGAGCATGTGGCCCGATACCCATTGGAAAATCTTGATGAAAGTCTAGTGCATCGTCGAGATTTTTCTTTTATTTTTGAAGATGTGCCGCCCAATATATCGGAGATATGCCATTACGGTTTTACTGAGATTCTCAATAATGCAATTGATCATTCAGAAGGGAAAGAAGTTGTTGTTCAAGCTAGGAGAGATAAGGGTGGGATTGTAATTTCCATTTCAGATAATGGTGAGGGGATCTTTAAGCGCATTGCTCGACTGCTTGAACTGAATGACCCGCGAGAATCGTTGCTTGAGCTAAGTAAAGGGAAGTTGACCACAGATCCGGTTAACCATACTGGTCAAGGGATCTTTTTCACCAGTCGCTCATTTGATAACTTCATTATTGAATCAGGCGAACTGACCTTTGATCATGATGACAGCTACAAAAATGATTACCTGCTTCATCATGAGCATGAGAGTGAAGGAACTCAAGTTTTGATGTGGGTTGCTCTTGATAGCGAGAAGGATCTGGGGGCAGTTTTTGATGAGTATAGTGGTGGGCCAGATGATTACAGATTTGAAAAGACGGTGATTCCATTGAAGCTAGCCTTGTACGAAGGTGAAACATTGGTTTCAAGATCACAAGCAAAAAGAATCCTGAATCGAGTTGAGAGATTCCGGATAGTAATTCTTGATTTTGAAGGTGTTGATACGATCGGTCAGGGCTTTGCAGATGAAGTTTTTCGTGTGTTTGCCGATCAGCATGAGGAGATAGAGTTGATTCCAGTGAGTGCAACGACAAGAGTTCAGCAGATGATAAATAGAGTATATGCGGATCGCCTTGAACAGCAGTAGCCCCTGTTGGAGCGAGAGTTGAGAGCATTACAGAATGAGATTGTTATCAATCCTGAATGCGGGGTGTTAACGCTGGAGCAAGAGCGCAGCTATTCGCCGCATCCCATTAGTTGAAA
>CAYFOU010000275.1:0-305 GCA_964344805.1 uncultured Piscirickettsiaceae bacterium
CACCCACAAATCCCTTCAAGGAATGGGAGAGTGAACCCCCACTTTTTGCCTACCATGGCCAAGGCACCGATGAATACGGCCTCGACCTGATCCCTCCCCCGCTGACCACGGAGGAGATCAGAGCGCACACCAGCAGTATTATTGACGCCTTAGGTTACAAATCCTTGCTCCGCGTTGTACCTGATATCCGCCGCCACTACACCACTGATGATCCTGTGGCAGATATCGTGAACGAGGCAATCAGTGAATATGTCGGTGCATTGGGTACCCCACGCCAGAAAATGCGACTCCTCGCGCAGATCTAT
>CAYFOU010000275.1:315-2901 GCA_964344805.1 uncultured Piscirickettsiaceae bacterium
GGAAAGGACTCAAGGTTCTGTTCACTACGGCAACCGGCCATTCACAGGGAGACTGGACCGAGCTGCTGATTGTGGCTACTCCAGAATGGATCGAGTTTACCGGTGCCCCGGCAGAAACCATCGAAGAGCAACTGAAAAGCACCGCTGACCTCTATGCCGCCTGGGCCTATGGCGATGTATACGGCTACACGGCTACCGGTCCAGACGGTGAACAGATCAGTCAATGCTGGGGCTACTACGGCTCCGACCACAGCAAAAGCGGACTTGAGCAAGAGGCAAAGGCGGTGATTGACGAAGCCATCAGACGGCACGACATCGCAAGCCTGAACTTTGTGAAGCACCTCGCAATTACCCGCTTTCCACAGCACCACTCAGCCCACCAAGGAGTAACCAGTAATGCCTAAACAACTGATGCTGCAAATCATCCAGCAGGCCATTGAAGGAAGCCTGATAGATGGAGCCCATGAATACCGGAACTTCCTCTCCGATCTGGGCGAAGCCATAACCAATAGTTTTGGTGGCGATGTCGGAATGGTAAAGCCACCGATGGACAACAGCGACACGGATAACGGGCGCTGGCTCGTAGGATTTTACTGGAACGATTCAGCCCCAGAGGACGGCGGGGTCTACGCCCAATACAACACAGATATCACCATCGAAGAATGGAGAAGAGGAGCATAACCACAATGGAAATCTCAATGGACAAGCAATACCGCACTCGGTGCGGTCATTCTGTGCGAATTATTTGTACAAACAAGCAAGGCGGCCACCCTGTTATTGGACTCGTTTCCTCTGGTAATTCAGACGAGAGCGCTGAATTCTTCACCAGCGAAGGAGATCACGACATATCAGATTGGAGCCTCGTTGAAGTCACTCCCTACGATGGTTATCAGATTGATGATCCAGTAATGGTGCGCGATCATGATGATCAAGAATGGAATAGACGCCATTTTGCAGGAGTGTCTCCAGAAGGACTTGCAGTAACATGGAGCTGGGGCAAAACCAGCTGGACAGCCCGCCGCCCTGATGAACGAGAAAACTGGTCTGAGTGCCGCCGCCCAACAGAAGAGGAGCTGCAGCAATGAGAGACCGGAATCCTCGCCGAAACGGCGACATCTACTGCTCCCCTGCTTGTGGCTGCAACTGCACATGGAATGAATACCAACAGGCCCACCGTAATGCACTGGCACTGGCTGAGTATCTTGGCCCCGGATGGGAGACGAATGTATGGGAAAACGGCGGCTGGAACTACGAAGTAAAAAACGGATTGATCGAACTGCACCCCAACTATGCGCGACTGACGGCAAAGAATGGTGCCGAGTTGAAGCATTTTGTGGGATTCAGCTTGTTCATCCAGACAAATCCACAGCTCGCAGTCTTGAACGGCAAAGATCCAGACGAGCTTTTGAATCAGGCTCATGAACTGATGCAGGAGCACGTATCCGCTCTGCAAGGGCAACTCGACCTGATGCAACAGCAATTGATAAAAGGTATTGTGAAAAGCGCAACGACCGAAAAAGTGGCTGAAAAATACGCCACCTCAATCATCAAGAACCCATCCGACTACGATGCGCTGGAAATCGCCGGGGTGCGCGACATCAGTGAGCCAGATAGAGACGGGACCGAATGCGTAACAGATAACGAGAACCCAGAATTCTATTCCGTCTACGCCCGACTGAGGGATGGGCAGGAAGAGTTCAACTGCATCGGTGACTTCTCTGAACTGTCTGATGCTGAAGCCTACGCTGAAGAGGTGGTCACAACATACGGGGTCGACTGGCCGATCAACAACCGCGCACGAAAGGAGAGAACATAATGGGACTGCGGATATCGCACGGCGCATGGGAGGATTGCTACAGCTCATCATCCCCAAATTTGGAGGAATTCAAAATGAAAATCACAGGATCTGAAAAACAAATTGCTTGGGCCAATGACATCATTGGTGATCTGAATCTGGCCGAGGTTATTGAGCACGGCATCGAGTTTGCAAAAAACACAACCAGTGAAAAACTACAACTTCCTGTAGGCACTCCACGCCGTCGCCTCAGTGTTCTGAGGCAGCATAATTATCTCTCTGCTGCCCGTCGTGATTTCATTGTTGGAAAGGGGGCTGCGATTTTGGTTGCCGGTGAGATAGACGCCTCTACCATCATTGAAAATCGCCATAAATTCGATATTGAAGCGGAGGGCGTAACAATGTTGATTGCAGCTACTCAAAACGATATCCGCTCATTTTTATATAACCCAACCAGCGGCAACAGACTGGGTCGTGTCATGGGTAGGCAATATCCAGTGGTGCGTCTGCAGCCACAGCCGGGGTTGTCAGGGCTGGCCCAGTTTCTCGCTGAGAATATCAGCCATTTCATCAACCATAGGGGCAGTTTGAAAATTGCCTGCTATAACGGCAAAACAGAGGCCGATATGATGCGCAGTGAGGGGCGTGCGCACGCGGAAAACGTCATCTCCGCTTACGATCTAGAGAATGTTCCGTGCCTCATTGAGGACTGGGGATTCCCAATCATCCACCCAGAAAAGAACATGACAGACACAATAAATATTATCACCACCGGAAGCATCCAATGAAAG
>CAYFOU010000276.1:0-2900 GCA_964344805.1 uncultured Piscirickettsiaceae bacterium
GCGATCTTCGCCTTGATCTTGGGCACTATGGACGTGATCCAAATTACCCAGACTTATTCAGAGGTTCCTTAAGCGATGGCGGCAATACGCGCCATCACCGCATCGGCCAGCTCTTCCGGATGCCACTTCGGAATCAGCTGGTTGGCACCCATCTTCAGCCCCATCTGCTCGCTGAACTTGCCGCTGAGTGAGGTATGCATCAGCACATAGATGTCGCTGGTAGCCGGGTTTTCGCGGATTTTTCGGGTCAGGGTGTAGCCATCCAGTTCCGGCATCTCAATATCGGAGATGACCATGGCCAGTGGGTTTTTCTGCAGCTCTCCTGTTCTGGCCCAGCCCTCCAGCAGGTTGAGGGCCTTGCGCCCATTGACCGCTTCGGTATAGGAGATACCGAGGCGCTTCAGGGTGGAAGAGGCCTGTTTGCGAGCAATGGCGGAGTCGTCGACCAGCAGTATGTGGTAGGGCATGCCATCGGAGCGCAGCGGTGCACGACCATGGTCGCCGGCATATTCTGGCGGGGCAATGATCTCGGCCAGAATCTGCTCAACATCGAGGATCTGTACCAGATGACCATCCACCTTGGTGACGGCGGTCAGATGGTGACCGCTGCCGGCGGCGCTGGGAGGAGGAAGAATCTTCTCCCAGTCCATATGGATGATGCGATCCACCGATTCGACCACAAAGCCTTGAGTGGATTCGTTGAACTCGGTGATGATGGTGTTGCTGTGCTGCAGATCCTCAACCGGGGAGCGATCAATGGCAATGCTGAGATCGAGGATGGGAATGGTCTGACCGCGCTGGTCGATCATGCCGATCATCGAGGGGTGGGTCTTGGATATCTCGGTAATCTCCGGGGTGTGGAGTACCTCCTTGACCTTGAATACGTTGATGCCGAACTGCTGTCCCTGGCTCAGGGTAAAGAGGAGCAGTTCCAGCCGGTTGCTTCCGGCCAGCTGGGTGCGTTCATCAATATTCTTCAGAAAACTGGCAGCAGATTGTTGGGTCATAGTGGTTGGACTTCTGTTTATGCTTTATTCAGAATGCGGTTGCTTCGTGCTCTCGATTCAACCCCCTTCTTGGAGTAGGTGGTTGTCTGGCTGTTACCGATTTGCCCGCGTAGTATAGCGAGTCCTTTGTCGGTATACCGCTTTTTCAGATTGATGGTGGCACCATTGGCCTCGTTGAGGCGGCGACAGGCATCGGCAAGCTCCAGCAGCAGTTCCCAGTCGGGATAGAGTTTGCCGCTGGCGTCACTGGCCTTGATGAAGTCGACGATCCCGGATTCAGGATCGGTATAGTTGTGGGATCGAGCCAGAGTCACCAACTGATTCTGGGTTGCCCCCATCTGCTGTGCCAGCTTCTCTTTCTCTGCGATCAGCGTCATCATTGCATCGCTGGCCCCCTCCTGTAGCGCCTGCTGCTCCTGCTCCAGAAGGGTCTTCAGTTGATTCGCGTTGATTTGCTGCTGGGTTATGAGTGAAGAGATCTGTGATTCAAGCGTCATGTCACTCATCGGTGGGGCGGGTCTCCTGCAACCGGGTTAAAAAACAGCCACCACAATCAGTGGCTGTTGTTCTTGTCATATTGATGGAGCAGCTTCTCCATGCCGACCAGTTTATCGGCAATGTAGACCTCGTCAATCTCAAAGTCACCATTTTCGATCGCTTTCTTGATGTCTTCAACGCGCTTCGACTCAACCACAGGGAGCTTGCTCATCTCCTTGCTCATCTTTTTCAGATTGACGGCAGCGTCCGTCATGCTGACCGTTTCAGTGGTTGCGCTCTTTCCGCTCTCTTGCTGTTGCTGGATGCTCACCTCGGTGCGCCCGACAGTCGGTTGTCGATTCTCGTTGCTAACCTGAGAAGGGCGGCTGTGAGTCAGGTTGTTAATGTCAATGGCCATGGGTAAAACCTCTCTATGCTCTGCGGAGCAATGGAAACATATTTTGAGTGAAAGATCAAAATGTTATCTCCATATTACCGTCGGATTAATAGGAAAATATGTTCTTCTTCGAATGTATTAGCGGCTGCTAACGGAGAATCTTTAGGAAAAAGTGTGGAAAAAAACCATTTTTTTCCTCGATACAAAAGATACAAAAGCTTACGGCAACTTGTTCAGTTTTGTTATATCATCGCCTTCCAGATATGCAGCTGGATAACCTATTGACAATAAAAGGGCGTTTCTGGAATGGGGCTCCGTTATGGAGGCGCATCGGTTGGTTGTTGGTGGCTGCATTATGGGGGAGTTCTGTGATGGCGCTGCCCAAGGGGGAACACCACCCGCTCAATGAGATTTATACCGAGGTTGAAGCCTTTCTGGAGCAGGATTTTGGTGGAGAGGGGGTCTCCATCCGGATCTCCAGAATGGACTCTCGATTACGCCTCAATAAATGCAGTGAACCGCTGCTGATGGAGTACCAGAACAGGCGCAGACATGGGGGGCGGGCCGTAGTTGAGGTGCGTTGTGTTGCAGAGAAGCCGTGGCGCATCTACGTGACCGCCCATATCCGGAAAACCGAGCCGGTGGTGGTGGTCCAGGTGCCGCTGTTGAAAGGGGAGAAGGTGGAACGAAACCATCTCGCCTATGAAGATCGTGAAGTCTCGCGGTTGCGTCAGGGCTATTTTGAGTCGTTTGAGCAGGTGGAGGGGCGTTATGCCAAGCGGGCGATTCGTGCCGCTACGGTGCTGACTCCCCACTTGATCTATATCCCCAACCTGATCAACAAGGGAGATCAGGTCTCCATCCTGGTGCAGATCGGAGAGTTGCGGGTACAGATGAAGGGGATTGCGTTGGAAGATGGACACCGGGATGGCAAAATTCGGGTGAAAAACAGCTCCTCCGGAAAGATTGTGGAGGGGATTGCAATAGCGCCCTCTCAGGTGTTGGTGGGACAATAATAA
>CAYFOU010000277.1:0-2884 GCA_964344805.1 uncultured Piscirickettsiaceae bacterium
TTTTCAACTAATGGGATGCGGCGAATAGCTGCGCTCTTGCTCCAGCGTTAACACAACAACCACAGCACAAACAACACTCCAGTTTTCCATTCAGGATGACGGAATCGGAATGAGTTCGGCACAGACTGAAAAGCTCTTTGAGCCCTTCTCCCAGGCTGATACCTCTACTACCCGAAAATATGGTGGAACCGGTTTAGGTCTGGTTATCAGCAAGCGTCTGGTTGAGATGATGGATGGAGAGATATGGGTCGAAAGTGAGCTCAACAAGGGCAGTACCTTCTTCTTCACCGCTGCTTTTACCCTTACTGAAGAGAAACAGAGCCGGGCACTTTCACCCGATGCACCACTATATGGAGCCAGAACCCTCATTGTGAGTGAACACCTCAACGATCTGGAGAGGATGCAGACCATACTCTCTTCCCTCTCATTAGATGTCCATACGGCATCTTCCACACAACAGGCACTCCTGATGATCCACCATCAAGAGCAGACCGGGAACCCTGTTGAGTGGCTCTTTATTGATGAAAAGAGAGGAGATACAGATGACCTGCAGTCCCTAAATCAAATCTGGCAAGACAAAAACATCTTCTGGCAAGACAAAAACATCTCTTACCCACCCACTACGATTCTGATCACCGCCACAGTAGCGGAGGAGATAAACGAATATGCTTCAACGATTCAAGCAGATGCTATTCTGCTCAAACCTGTAACCCATTCAATGATTCTAAAATCAATGGGTGCTCTCCGCTGCAAAAGAGAGGGGATACCATGCAGAGAGGAGCAGAGCGGATTCACAATAGAGATTGGCACGCCTCAATTCCAACCCTGCAGGGTACTTCTTGTCGAAGATAACCGCACTAATCAGACCGTTGCCAAAGGGTTTCTTGAAAAAGCCGGGCTAACCGTTGATATTGCCGAAAATGGTCAGGATGCCATCACCAAATGCCATCAACACCATTATGCACTTATTCTGATGGATATCCAGATGCCTCTATTGGATGGATTTCAGGCAACTGCCGCTATCCGTCAAATCAAATCCTATATCGACACACCAATCATTGCCATGACTGCCCACGCATCAACCAGTGATCGGGAAAGGTCTCTGCATGCAGGAATGAACGACCATATTGGTAAACCTTTTGCTCCTCAGCACTTCTATCAAACTTTACAACGCTGGTTGCCCCTGACTGAGATGAACAGCACTTCTATGGTAGACACTACTGGCACACTCACCCATGATACTCCCACGGCAATGGTTCTGCCTGGAGTCGACACCAATGATGGTATCAACAAAACCTGCAATGATTTACAAGTCTATCAAAAGATGCTGCAGGAGTTTCACCAAGATCACCATAATACCTCACAGCAGATTACACAGCTGCTGGATGATGACCAACCAAGAAAAGCTGAACAACTTGCACATACCATCAAGGGGGCTGCCGGCAATCTGGGGGCGGTGCCTCTGTCAAAATATGCTGACCTATTAGAGTCCTCTATAAGAGAAGGCAAGATTACATCCTCTACTCTGGAAAATTTTCAGAAAGAAGCTGAAAAGGTCATGTCTGGGCTGGCTAAGCTGGGAGAGATAGCCCCCAACAACACCCCCAACAATTTACAATCAACTGATAGCAAAGCCCTAAAAACAGTTATACAGAGGCTTACCCAGATGCTGAAGAGTGCCACTCCTGATGCCATAGAGCTGATACCAAACCTGAAACAGCTATTAGGAACAGAACACCACAATAACCTGCTCAAACTTCAGAACTACCTGAATAATTTCCAGTTTGAAGAGGCACTACAAATCCTGAAAATAATCTCGCAGAAAACCAGTAACGAATAGCTCTGAATCAGAGGTATCAGTAGCCATTACCAACAGACAATAAAAAAACGCCAGCACTGTATGGATCAGTGCTGGCGTTTTGTTTTTAGATCTGGGTCTGATTAGTTCTTGGACTTATCAACGATCTTGTTGGCACTGATCCATGGCATCATGGAGCGTAGCTGCTCGCCCACCACCTCAATATCGTGGGCCGCATTGTTGCGACGGTGTGCCGTCATCTCCGGGTAGTTCGACATCCCCTCAAGGATGAAGCGCTTGGCATACTCACCATTCTGGATGTTCTTCAGCGCCTCACGCATTGCCCAGCGGCTCTCTTCGTTGATCACCTGAGGACCGGTGACGTACTCACCATACTCCGCATTGTTGGAGATGGAGTAGTTCATGTTGGCGATACCGCCCTCATACATCAGATCGACGATCAGCTTCAGCTCGTGCAGACACTCGAAGTAGGCCATCTCAGGGGCGTAGCCCGCCTCGGTCAGGGTCTCGAAACCGGCCTTGACCAGCTCTACCGCACCACCACACAGTACCGCCTGCTCACCGAACAGATCGGTCTCGGTCTCATCCTTGAAGGTGGTCTCAATGATGCCGCTACGACCACCGCCGATGGCAGAGGCGTAAGAGAGCGCGATATCCTTGGCGTTACCGCTCGCATCCTGCTGGATTGCGATCAGATCAGGAATACCACCACCCTTGACGAATTCGCTACGTACGGTGTGACCCGGTGCCTTTGGCGCCACCATGATCACATTCAGATCCTCACGAGGCACCACCTGATTGTAGTGGATCGCAAAGCCGTGGGCGAAGGCCAGCGTAGCCCCCTCTTTCAGCGAAGGCTCGACCTCGTTCTTGTAGAGCTGAGACTGGAATTCATCTGGAGTCAGAATCATCACCAGATCGGCAGCCGCAACCGCCTCGGGAACGCTCTTGACGGTGAGACCGGATGCCTCGGCCTTGGCAGCAGAGGCTGAACCAGGGCGCAGTGCAACGGTAACGTCTACTCCGGAATCCTTCAGGTTGTTGGCATGTGCATTACCCTGAGAA
>CAYFOU010000278.1:0-1437 GCA_964344805.1 uncultured Piscirickettsiaceae bacterium
CCATTACCTCGGCTGCGACCACCTCTTTCTGGCAGGGTATGGATCAGCAGTTTGATCAGCATCGTGTCAATATTATTGACACCCCAGGACACGTAGACTTCACCATTGAGGTAGAGCGTTCACTGCGTGTATTGGATGGTGCCTGTGCAGTCTTCTGTGCGGTCGGTGGTGTAGAGCCTCAGTCCGAGACGGTATGGCGTCAAGCAAACAAGTACGGTGTTCCTCGTATCGGTTTTGTCAACAAGATGGATCGCTCTGGTGCTGACTTCCTGCGTGTGGTTGAGCAGGTCAAGGAGCGTCTGGGTGCCAATGCAGTGCCTATTCAGATGAATATCGGTGCCGAGGATGAGTTCAAGGGCGTTGTTGATCTGATTCGCATGAAGGCGATCTACTGGAACGAGAACGACATGGGCATGACCTATGAGGCGAAGGATATTCCAGCGGAGCTGCAGGATCAGTGTGAAGAGTTGCGTGAGCAGATGATGGAGTCTGCTGCCGAGGCCAACGAAGAGTTGATGGAGAAGTACCTCGAAGAGGGCGAGCTGACTGAGGACGAGATCCGCGAGGGTATCCGTATTCAACTCCGGTGACTTCTGCTACAACACGGTGAAGGGCAAGAAGGAGCGTATCGGTCGTATCGTACAGATGCACTCCAATGATCGTGAAGAGATCAAGGAGGTTCGTGCCGGTGATATCGCTGCAGCGATTGGTCTGAAGGATGTGACCACTGGTGATACCCTCTGCGCCATTGACGACAAGATTGTTCTGGAGCGTATGGAGTTCCCGGAGCCGGTCATCTCGGTAGCGGTAGAGCCGAAGTCCAAGGCGGACCAGGAGAAGATGGGTATTGCTCTCTCCAAGCTGGCGCAGGAGGATCCATCCTTCCGTGTCAATACCGACGAAGAGTCTGGTCAGACCATCATCTCCGGTATGGGAGAGCTGCATCTGGAGATCATCGTCGATCGCATGATGCGTGAGTTCAATGTTGAGGCTGCGGTTGGTGCGCCTCAGGTTGCATACCGTGAGACCATCCGCAAGGCGGTTGAACAGGAAGGCAAGTTTGTGCGCCAGTCTGGTGGCCGTGGTCAGTTCGGTCATGTCTGGATCAAGATCGAGCCTCAGGAAGCGGGCGCCGGTTACGAATTCGTTAACGAGATCGTCGGTGGTGTGGTTCCGAAGGAGTACATCCCTGCAGTAGACAAGGGTATCCAGGAGCAGATGAAGAACGGCGTGATTGCTGGT
The DNA here is from genome assembly GCA_964344805.1 of uncultured Piscirickettsiaceae bacterium. Lineage (GTDB taxonomy): Bacteria > Pseudomonadota > Gammaproteobacteria > Thiopontia. The sequence continues at coordinate 1,243 of CAYFOU010000278.1, forward strand.
TATCCGATCGAGGATTGCAAGGTCACCCTGTATGACGGCTCCTACCATGATGTGGACTCCAATGAGCTGGCGTTCAAGGTGGCTGGCTCCATGGCCTTCAAGCAGGGTGCGCTGAATGCGTCGCCTGTGCTGCTGGAGCCGATGATGAAGGTGGATGTGGTAACCCCGGAAGAGTACATGGGGGATGTGATGGGT
>CAYFOU010000278.1:1571-2872 GCA_964344805.1 uncultured Piscirickettsiaceae bacterium
TGAAACGATGTCCAAGGAAAAGTTTGAGAGAACGAAACCGCACGTAAACGTAGGCACCATCGGTCACGTAGACCACGGTAAGACCACCCTGACTGCGGCAATTACCAAGGTAATGGCAGAGATGCAGGGCGGCGAGTTCAAGGACTACGCAGACATCGACAACGCTCCTGAAGAGCGTGAGCGTGGAATCACCATCGCAACTGCGCACGTAGAGTACGAGACCGACAACCGTCACTACGCTCACGTAGACTGCCCAGGACACGCCGACTACGTCAAGAACATGATTACCGGTGCGGCGCAGATGGATGGCGCGATTTTGGTCTGTTCCGCAGCAGATGGCCCCATGCCGCAGACCCGTGAGCACATCCTGCTGTCCCGTCAGGTAGGCGTACCCTACATCATCGTATACCTCAACAAGGCTGACCAGGTCGATGACGAAGAACTGCTTGAGCTGGTAGAGATGGAAGTACGTGAGCTGCTCGACGAGTACGACTTCCCGGGTGATGACACCCCAATCGTAACCGGTTCAGCGCTGAAGGCACTGGAAGGTGACACCAGCGACATCGGTGCCCCATCCATCGTCAAGCTGGCGGAGGCGATGGACAGCTACTTCCCTGAGCCAGAGCGTGCGATCGACGGCGACTTCATTATGCCGATCGAGGACGTATTCTCCATCTCCGGTCGTGGTACCGTAGTAACCGGTCGTATCGAGCGCGGTGTGGTCAAGGTGGGTGAAGAGATCGAGATCGTCGGTATCAAGGAGACCACCACTACAACCGTTACCGGTGTAGAGATGTTCCGCAAGCTGCTGGATCAGGGTGAGGCGGGTGACAATGTAGGCGTACTGCTGCGTGGCACCAAGCGTGACGAAGTAGAGCGCGGTCAGGTACTGGCGAAGCCAGGATCGATCACTCCTCACACCAAGTTCGAGGCAGAGATCTACGTACTGACCAAGGAAGAGGGTGGACGTCATACTCCATTCTTCACCAACTATCGTCCACAGTTCTACTTCCGTACCACCGACGTAACCGGTGCGGTAGATCTGCCAGAGGGCACAGAGATGGCGATGCCAGGTGACAACCTGAAGATCACCGCGACTCTGATCAACCCGATTGCGATGGACGAAGGGCTGCGTTTTGCGATCCGTGAGGGTGGCCGAACTGTAGGTTCTGGTGTTGTTTCCAAGATTATCGAGTAATTGTTGAAAGTATCGAATAGATCACTTTTGAATAATTATTGATTAACTACTGATTGAGTAAAAGTAAATGGCTGGACAGAGAATTCGTATCCGTCTCAAGGCG
>CAYFOU010000279.1:0-2849 GCA_964344805.1 uncultured Piscirickettsiaceae bacterium
GGCAGGTTTTGCCCAGAGGTTGGATGGCTTCAAGTTTGAAGTCACGGATTCAGGCCCAATCCAGTTAAGGTGGATGAGTATGATGCAAGATATTACAAAATGAGTGCATCAGAATACATTGCTGAAGTTGGCTGTGGGATTTGACATTCGTTTGACATTTCTACACTACAGTTCTTGGTGCACCCATTCGGTTTTTTCTGAAAGTCTTGGTAAATGGCAAGAGATGTTTTTAAGCAATGCTGCAGTCTCAGTGTAATTGACTGAATTCTCTATGAATTGAGCAGGCGGTTTTGGCTGTTAGTGCCTGCCCTTGTATATCCTTGTTTTGCTGGATTGATCAGATTATGGGGCATCTGTTGTTCTATCTCGTTCAAGTGATGTAAAAGGAAGGATTGGTACGATGAGTTATCCCTATACCCATAAAAACAGTGGTTCCATCAATAAATTTTCATCCACGCTTCGAAAGATTGTGCAAAAAGAGACGCGTACCAAAATTTACACCGGTACCGTCGGATATATGAAGGAGAATCGGTGGGAGACGCTGGCCATTCTTCTGGGGATTGCAGCCTTTATCCTCAGTTCGGTGGGATTTTATCAGATGTTTGAGGATAACAAGCTGACGCCAAGGGTGATTGACAGTATCTATAATACCTTCAGAGTCTTTCTGTTCGATATGGAGCGGCCGGATCCGGATACCCCTATTCCGTGGACATTGGAAATTGCACGCTGGATTGCGCCATTTGTCACCACGTTCTATGCGGGCAAGGCCATCATGTATGTCTTCAGAAATCAGTTGGCTCTGTTGATGCTGGACGGAGGGCACATCATCATTTGTGGTGCGGGTGAAAAGGGGAGGACACTGGGGATGGAGTGGCTGAAGCTGGTAAAGGATGAAGCCCACCCCGATTTTGGAAAAAAGATATTCTATATTGAGAGTGACCCCAACAACGGTAATACCGAGACCTTGCAGGAGGCGGGTGCGGTGGTGATACAGGGCAAGGCGCAGGAGTCACTGATGTTGGAGAAGCTCAAGGTGGATACGGCTTCATATTTTATAACCACTACTGATAGTGACACCACCAACATGGAGATCATCTCTACCTTGATGAAGATGGATGCCGTTAAAGATAGAGAGTCAAAGTTAAAGTGTTATGTTCACTTGCTCAATAGTGAGTTCTACGACTTCTTTATGGCCAAGAGGTTCTCTGATGAGGATATGAAGCTGGATATCAAAATATTCAATCTGTTTAGTAATTCAGCAAGGATGCTTTTTTCCGGTCAGATTATGGGGGAGAATGTGTTCACCAGTGCAGAAGCGGTTAAAGACCCTGATGCAAAAGTAAAGATTGCTATTCTGGGGTTTGGCAAGCTGGCTGAAAATGTTTTGATTCACACCTTGCATTTGGGGCACTTTTATAACCAGACTCCGGTTGAGGTTACGGTTATATACGATAAAGACAAGGATCAAAATGCCAATCTGGAGGATGAGTTTTCCAAGCAGTATGATGTCTTGAATAGCGATTATAACGGCAAGTACTGGAAGGTTAAGTTTATTGATGATGGTGAGATGCATGGGACCAATCTGGATTTTACCCAGGTGTTTATTGCCTATGAGGATGAGTTTGAGTCGCTCTCGAATTTGATGAAGGTGTTGAAGCGGTACAGCGATAAAATTCTGGATAACAATATTGATATTGCGATCTACTCAAATAGCTTTAAAAATACGGCTGAAATTATTCAGAATGACAAGAGTGAAAAATATGGTGGTGATCATGCCGTATTCAAGAATGTGCGTACCTTTGGTGAAATCAACAAGACTTGTAGTTATGACATGGTAATTAACCTGGCGTTGGATAAAAAGGCTGAAGCAAACCACTATCAGTATGAAACATTACACGATGCGGCATCTCAAGGGTGGGCGCAATCGTGGAATGATCTGAGCATGTTCCTGAAAGATTCCAATCGTTATCTGATGGAGCACAATGAGATTAAAAAATTCATGATTGAGCAGCTGCTTGTAGATAATTCGAATTGTAATGAGTATGAAGTGATTAAGAAGGCAATTGAAGATAAATATTTTTCATACGATGGAATGAAAATTAACTGGGATGATATGGGATTGCAGGGGCATGACTATGTCTTGAAGCTTTCTGAGGAGGAGATTGTGACACTTGCAAAAGTGGAGCATAACCGATGGAATGCCTTTCATATTCTGAATGGATGGAAAAAGTATGATATTCCGGCAGATGCTACTGAGAAAGTCAAAAAGGATGCGGTCAGAAAGCTTCATCCATGCCTAGTTAGTTGGGAAGAGCTGGATAATGTTTCAAAAAATCATCAACATGACTATAAGTCTGATGATATTGAAACCATTATGAGGATACCAAGTCTGGATTAGGCCATAAATTCATAGCGCTATCTGGGAGGGCGTCTCCAGTAAGGCAAAGTGATGCCATGATCAGCTGGATAGATTGAGTGGTGATGGTGTATACGCTATCATTTTGAGTAATTACCAGTTGTTATTGATACCAATGCTTTAGTGGCTGGCCTTATTGGCGGCAAAGGCCAGAATCGAGAGGTGCTCAGGCTTTGTTTCAATGGGGTGGTTCAGCCTTTTGTTGGTAATGCCCTCTATTTGGAATATTGTGATCTGCTGAACAGAAAAAATATTCAGAAACTTTGTGGTCAAACCTCTGTAACACTCGCTGAGTTTTTGGATGACTTTGCATCGATTTGTCGGCCGGTGGATAGTTGGTTTTTGTGGCGTACAAATCTGAAAGATGAAGCCGGTAACGTAACCGGTCAAACGAGGCCGTTCTTCACAGGTCCTTGAAGTTATTGTAATAGAG
>CAYFOU010000280.1:0-2776 GCA_964344805.1 uncultured Piscirickettsiaceae bacterium
TATATCGAGATCTGGAATCTGGTTTTCATGCAGTTCAACCGGGATGCAGAGGGCAACATGACCCCGCTGCCGAGCCCATCGGTCGATACCGGCATGGGGCTGGAGCGTCTGGCGGCGATTCTGCAGGATGGTCACAGCAACTACGATATCGATCTGTTCCAGAATTTGATGAAGGCGGTGGCGAAGGAGACCGGTGCCGAAGATCACGAGCACGCCTCGGTCAAGGTGATTGCCGACCATATTCGCTCCTGTGCCTTTCTTGCGGTGGATGGGGTGGTCCCCTCCAATGAGGGGCGTGGTTATGTGATGCGCCGCATCATCCGTCGTGCAGTGCGCCACGGCTACAAGCTGGGACAGGAAAACCCATTCTTCCACAAGCTGGTAGCTCCGCTGGTCACCGAGATGGGGGAGGCCTATCCCGAGCTGACCAAGGCGCAGGCGATTGCCGAGCGTGTGTTGCTGAAGGAGGAGGAGCGTTTTGCCGAGACCCTCGACCAGGGGATGAAGATTCTGGAAGAGAGCATCGCGGCACTGGATGGAAAAGAGATTCCGGGTGAGGTGATCTTCCGTCTCTACGACACCTATGGTTTCCCAGTCGATCTGACCGGCGATATCGCCCGTGAGCGTGAGCTGACCCTCGATATGGAAGGGTACGAGTCGGAGATGGAGGCGCAGCGAGCGCGCGCCCGTTCCGCCAGCAGCTTCAAGAGTGCCGATGCCGGTGGCGTCGAGTTTGAAGAGGAGACCGTGTTTACCGGTTACGACAAGCTGGAGGACCAGGCAAAGATTGTTGCACTGCTGCACGATGGGGCTGCAGTAGAGTCTCTGGCCGAGGGCGAGAGCGGTGTTGTGGTGCTGGATCAGACCCCATTCTATGGAGAGTCGGGTGGACAGGTTGGCGACAGCGGACGCCTGCAGGCGGAGGGGCTGGTCTACTTTGAGGTGGATGATACCCAGAAGCAGGCGAGTGGGGCGCTGCTCCATATCGGTCATGTCGGTGTCGGTTCGATTCAGGTCGGTGACAGCGTGACTCCAATGGTCGATGGCGATGAGCGCAAGGCGACCGCCCGCAACCACTCCGCGACCCACCTGCTTCACGCCGCACTGCGCAAGGTGCTGGGTGATCATGTTCAGCAGAAGGGCTCCATGGTCAATCCAGAGCGTCTGCGTTTCGACTTTGCCCACTTTGAGCCGATGACCGCTGCACAGGTCCGCGAAGTGGAGCAGATGGTCAATGATCAAATCTTGTCCAGCTTCCCGGTCAATAGCCAGGTGATGTCGATTGATGAGGCCAAGGCGACCGGTGCAATGGCGCTGTTCGGTGAGAAGTATGGCGACGAAGTGCGTGTGGTGAAGATGGATGCATTCTCCACTGAACTGTGTGGTGGTACCCATGTGGGGGCGACCAGTGAGATCGGTCTGTTGCGCATCGTCTCCGAGGGTGGCGTGGCCGCCGGTGTGCGCCGTATTGAGGCGGTGACCGGTAGTGGTGCGATGGAGTATGTGGATGCCGGTGAGCAGGCGCTACAGCAGATGGCCGCACTGTTGAAGGGCACTCGTGACAGTGTCGGTGAGCGTGTGGAGAGTCTGGTGGAGCAGAACCGCAAGCTGGAGAAGGAGCTGGAGCGGCTTAAATCCAAGCTTGCCAGCAGTGCCGGTAATGATCTCGCCTCCAGTGCGATCGAGGTCGATGGCATCAAGGTGCTGGTGGCCCATCTCGAAGGGGCGGACCAGAAAACGCTGCGCAGCACGATGGACCAGTTGAAAGACAAGTTGGGCAGCGCTGCCATCCTGTTGGCCGCCGCCAATGGCGACAAGGTGGTGCTGGTGGCCGGTGTCACCAAGGATGCCACTGACCGCATCAAGGCGGGTGACATGATCAAGACGGCGGCCCCGCTGGTTGGCGGCAAGGGTGGTGGTCGCCCCGATATGGCACAGGGCGGTGGCAGCAACCCCGATGCAATCCCGCAGATGGTTGAAGAGACCCAAGCGTGGGCACAACAACAGATTAACGGTTAAAGAAGATGGCACTGATTGTTCAGAAGTATGGTGGCACCTCGGTCGGTACGGTGGAACGTATCGAGGCGGTGGCCGACAAGGTGAAGAAATGTCGCGATGAGGGCAACCAGATGGTGGTTGTGGTCTCGGCGATGAGTGGCGAGACCAACCGTATTATCGGTCTGGCCAAGCAGATCGACCCCAACCCCACACCGCGTGAGCTGGATGTGGCGATGGCGACCGGCGAGCAGGTGACCATTGCGCTGCTTACCATTGCGCTGGAGAAGCGCGGGGTGCCAGCCCGCTCCTACACCGGCCCGCAGGTGAAGATCCTCACTGACAATGCCCACAACAAGGCGCGTATTCTCGATATCGACGGGGAGCGGGTACGCAGTGATCTGGAGGCGGGACGAGTCATCGTGGTCGCCGGTTTCCAGGGTACGGATCAGGATGGCAACATCACCACTTTGGGACGCGGTGGTTCCGACACCTCGGCGGTGGCGATTGCAGCAGCGGTCAAGGCCGATGAGTGTCAGATCTACACCGATGTGGATGGGGTCTACACCACCGATCCCCGTGTCGTCCCCAATGCGCGCCGGATGGAGCGAGTCACCTTCGAGGAGATGCTGGAGATGGCCAGCCTCGGCTCCAAGGTGCTACAGATCCGCGCGGTCGAATTTGCAGGTAAATACAATGTCCCCCTTCGGGTGCTCTCCAGCTTTGAGGATGGCCCCGGCACACTGATTACATTTGAGGAAGAAGGAATGGAACAACCCGT
>CAYFOU010000281.1:0-2756 GCA_964344805.1 uncultured Piscirickettsiaceae bacterium
GGAGCTTGACCCTCTCCCAGTTATCGATATATTTTGAGGGCAGGTTAGATGGAGTGCTGGATATCTAGCCTATGGATGTGACACGGAATTCTGAACGCCCTCTCGGCGGTTGGGGAGAGCAGGTCAATTCGGGCGTCATAGAGCTATAGTGCAATATGGATATCAATCAGGATCATGTTGGCGTATCCTTGTTCCATTCATAAACGGAGAGTTCGGCCAATGCTTCGGCGTCGCCTTGAATGGTGTTGTGTGGAACCAGATTCTTCAGGCGATGGGCGGGCTCATCGGAAATGACCCGGAGTGTGTGCCCCTTGTGAATGATCTCCAGAGGTATCCCTGTTTTGATCACTTGATCCAGGCTATTGAAAAGGTCTTTTTTCAGTTCAGTGGCTGTAATCGGCATCAGGAGCTTCTGTGAGGGGTTGTGTGCTTATTGTACGTTGTAGGAGGTGTGATGAAGAGAGGCAAGTTGAAAGCTGTGCCATGTTCATTCCGTCTCCCAATCCTCCATCTTCAGTCCGGTGACTCGACCAATTCTTGTTATGGCTCCCTTTCTGGTGAGGCCAATTTTCGTTATATGGTGATGTCAGGAGAGAAAGGTTATATCTCAATAGCCTTTTCTACAAAGGAGAGCAGCTGATCCAGTAGCTGGATATATTTTCCGGCATCTTCCATATCATCGTGGATCACTGCATACCGCCCCTCTACTGCATAGTAGGTGAGAGGGATCAGTTGCATGTTTTGTTCCGGGATGTCGATCTGGTGATCGGCCAATGCATGGAGCAATTCTCTGAGATTGTGTGTTTTGGTGAAATGGTGTCGATGGTATGAGAGAAGGGCTTTCAACAGCTTTTCAGCACTCTGTTGGAGGTGGAACATGACTGCATCCATATCAAGTTCGTCGTCACCACCTTCTATATCTTCAAGCAGATTTTTGCCTGCCTTGAGGTCGGCACGGGCTTTTTGAAACAGAATCTGGTACTGCTTCATGAACTCCACAGCACAATGCCTTTCTCTTCAATGTCCTTATAGACTGAGCCGAATTCGTGTTTGTAAAAATTGTACTTATCCAGTTTGGTTACAAGAATATCTTTACTGATTCGGATGCCGTCCAGCAAGCGGTCGATTTTTTCTACCTCTTCCCAGTGGTTGCGATACTCTTTTTCGACGATGCAAAGATCAAGGTCACTTTCACTGTTTGCTGTTCCATGGGCATAGCTCCCAAAAAGAATGATCTTTTCAGGTTTCAGTGGTGCCAGTGCTTCGATAATCTGTTGCTTGATCTCTTCGATTGACTGCATGTTTTATACGATAACACCAATGTGATTGATTCGCGAGATCGTTGCAACGAACTCGGGGGCAATTCACATTACAGCATTGGTGTAGGTGCTTTCATCCTGGATCAGGAGGCTGGTACATCCAGATCGATGTTGTGTATAGGTTGTCCTGGGATCGTTGAGACCGATAAAACCGATATTCATTCCGTCTCCCAATCCTCCATCCTCAGCCCGGTGACCCGACCAAATTCTCTGGTGTTGTGGGTAATGAGTACTGCATCAAATGCACGGGTGGTTGCAGCAATCAGCAGGTCATTCGGGCCAATGGGGTTACCTTGTCCGGCCAGATCTGCACGGATCAGCCCCGCCTCTTCTGCGCAGCGGTCATCAAACGGCAGGCTCTGGAGTGGTGCGAGAAAGGCCTGCAGTCGCTGCAGATTGTGCTCAACGCGTTGGCTATGTCGGGCACCATAGAAGAGTTCGCTTTTGACGATGGAGCATACTGCGATATCCGATGGGGTCAGTGAACGGAAATGGGCTTCAATACCGGGATGGCGCCGATTCAGCATCTGTATGCAGGCGTTGGTGTCGAGCAGGTACATCAGTCAAAAGGGAGGCGGGTTTCATGTTGGCCCTGCTCAGGACGGGTGAGCGGGGTCCCCTCCCATTCGCCAAGGTTCTCGAAATACCCTTCCGGCCATTCACCACCGACATCCTTTTTGACCAGTTGAGCAAGATATTTGGAGACAGAGAGGTGTGCCTGTTCTGCCTTGATGCGGAATGCTTCTGCAACGGAATCAGGTATATAGCAGTGAATTTGGGCCATTTTGTATTTCTCAAAATATATTCTATATATTTGGATTGTAGCATGGATCAGGTGATTGAAAAATGGCAAAGCATCCCCATCTTCTGTGCAACTTTAGGATTTTTGGAGAGCACAGATCATGAGAATGGACAAACTGACCACGAAGTTTCAGGCCGCCCTTTCCGATGCGCAATCGCTCGCGGTAGGCAAGGATCACCAATTCATTGAACCGATTCATCTGATGTTGGCACTGCTGGATCAGGAGGGTGGGAGCATCCGACATCTGCTGACCCTGGCTGGGGTGCAGGCCAATGCACTACGCGCAAAACTGGGAGAGGCACTGGACCGCCTCGCCTCGGTGGAGGGGACTGGAGGGGATGTACAGCTATCCAATGAGCTGGGCAAGCTATTCAATCTAACTGACAAGCTGGCACAGAAACGGGGAGATCAATATATCTCCTCTGAGCTGTTTGTGCTGGCGGCACTCGATAGCAAGGGAACGCTGACCGATCTGTTGCACGATGCAGGTGCCTCCAAGGGGGCTGTCGAACAGGCGGTGGAGCAAATGCGCGGTGGCGAGAGCGTCAATGATCCCAATGCCGAGGAGCAGCGTCAGGCGCTGGAGAAGTACACCATCGATCTGACCGAGAAGGCGGAGCAGGGCAAGCTCGATC
>CAYFOU010000282.1:0-2736 GCA_964344805.1 uncultured Piscirickettsiaceae bacterium
TGGAGGCGATCCGCAACTCCAGTGAGCGTATTACCGAGATCACCGGGTTGATTGACGGTATCGCCTTCCAGACCAACCTGCTGGCCCTCAATGCGGCGGTAGAGGCGGCGCGTGCCGGTGAACATGGACGCGGTTTTGCGGTGGTGGCTGGTGAGGTACGTACCCTGGCGCAGCGCTCTGCCGATGCCACCTCCGAGATCAAGGGGCTGATTGAAGAGAGTAGTGAGCGGGTCAATGACGGGGTCTCTCTGGTAGAGCAGACCAGCAGCTCGTTTGATGACATCAAGCTGTCGATCGACAAGGTGGCGCAGGTGGTTCAGGATATTGCCGCCTCCACCCGTGAACAGTCCAATGGCATCAGTCAGGTCAACCGGGCGATCGGGGACCTCGACAAGACCAATCAGCAGAACAGTGCGCTGGTGGAAGAGGCTGCTGCCTCCAGCCAGTCGCTGCACCATCAGGCCGATGAGCTGGCCCGATTGGCGACCAAATTCAGAATTGGTTGATAGTGCTCCCTCTCATTTGTGCTTAAAGAAGGCCATCAAGCGGATCAGACTCTGGGCCTGCTCATCAAGTGACTGGCTTGTGGAGGCTGCATCCTCTACCTGGGTCGCATTTTTCTGGGTGATCTGATCCAGCTGTGTGACCGCCTTGTTGGTTTGCTCAATGCTGTTGTACTGCTCCTGGTTGGCATCGGCAATCTCTGCAATCACATCATCCACCTTTTCAATTGCATGAACAATATTCTCCAGCGCCTCTCCTGATTGCTGTACAAGGCGTTGCCCCTCGTTGACTTTATTGCTGCTATCCTCGATCAAGTCCTTGATCTCCTTTGCTGCCGTGGTAGAGCGCTGTGCAAGGTTGCGCACCTCTCCCGCAACTACAGCAAAGCCCCGCCCCTGCTCTCCCGCCCTTGCTGCCTCAACGGCGGCATTGAGGGCCAGCAGGTTGGTCTGGAAGGCAATGCTGTCGATGACATCGATGATGTCTCCAATTTTCTGGCTGGAGGTGGAAATCTCCTCCATGGCCAATATGGTCTTTCTGGCGACCTCTCCACCACTGCTGGCATCACTGCGTGCCGCTTTCACCAGTTGATGGGTTTGGTTGGCATGATCGGCATTCTGCTTGACCGAACCAGTCATCTGCTCCATGGTTGAAGCAGTCTGTTGCAATGAGGAGGCCTGCTGTTCCATGCGACGGGCGATGTCGGTACTGTTGATGGATATCTCTCGCGCGCTGCCTGCAACCTGCTCTGCAGCGGTACGTACCTCGGAGACAGTATGCTGTTGGTTGGTTAGAGAGTGGTTGATTGAGGTGGTGAGTGTGCCCAGTTGGCCTGGATATTCTCCCTCGATCTGGCGCTCCAGATCCCCTTCTGCAACTGCAGTCATCACTGTGCTGATTTCACCGATTGCTTGCTCCATGGCATGCATTGCCCGATCCACCTCCTGCCTCATCTCTCCACCCACCTCAGTCGACATACGGTGGTGGAAGTTACCCTGCACCATTGCCTGCATCATTTTGGTCAAGGCATCGGTCGTCTGTTCCAGGCTGTCTACGGCGCGGTTGATATGGTTTCCAAAGAGTGCCAGTTCTCCGCGAAGTTGGCTCTCGATGCGCTGTGAGAAGTTGCCGTCGGAGACCGCCTCCATCACCTCACAGGCCCCCTGCAAGGTATGCTGAATCTCACTCATGCACTCATTGATGCTATCCTTCAGGTGTTGCAGATCCCCCTTCAATTCTGCGTCCACACGGCGCCCAAAATCACCGTGTGCAGCCCCTTTCATCACATTTCCCACATTGCCTATGGTCTGTTGTAGTGACATCATCAACTGATTGAAGCAGGAGATTGTGTCGCCGACCTCATCGGCCCACTCCACAGGGATCTGTTGCGAGAAATCGCTGCTATGCCGGACTTTGCGGATGGTCTGTGCCAACTGCTGTAGTGGACGTGCCACAAACCAGTTGGTCAGATACCAGGCGGCGGTGGCGGCAATCAGTGCCAATATGATGGATGCGATCAGAATCCCTTTCAGAATATCCACCTTGGATTTGGAATCTTCCTTTAACAAGATCGATGCCTGGTTGGATGCCTTGGAGAGGGGGTCCCACTGTAGTTGCTCTCTGGCACGATAAAAGGCATCGGAGAGGGCATCGGGCGAGGATTCAAGGATGGTCGACAAGGCCTTCTGTTTGGAGGACCATAGCTCGGTAACCTCCAGCAGCTTGTCTCTGGCGGCGTTGCTGCTTGCAGGCAGGTTGGTCTCAGTGTGGTTGCTACCGATGGTTTTACCGCCATCACGCAGGGCTGAAAGAGAACGCTCAAACAGTGTGATGTGGCTATTGAGTCGTTCACGGATCTCTTCACTGAGGGCGTGTTGTTCCAGTGCTGCTGTCAGTGCATCGACCTCCCTGTCGATATTCATGATCAATATCTGCTGGCGAACCGCAATGTCGATGGTTTCAGCATCGTCTGATTGGCTGTCGACCACAAAAAATGTGGTGATGACAATTGAGATCAGGAACAGGATAAAAAAAAGAATGATAAAGGCGAATTTCCCCTGCACACTGTAGACGAAAGCCTTCTTCCCCTCTGATATCTGGGGTGTCTCCTCCATGGCGTTACCTCGTTATATTTATTTTAGTCGGTGTTTGTGCCACTCCCTCTGCATTTGCTGAAGCTAGGGAAACCCTGAATAAGTCATGAACGAATATTTCGCACCTATAGCACCCAAT
>CAYFOU010000283.1:0-2713 GCA_964344805.1 uncultured Piscirickettsiaceae bacterium
TCGCCTCATAGACACTGACGATGGCGATACCGGAGATCAGACCGGCCACCGCCAGAGTGGAGGCAAGACGAAATGAGGAAGGCTCTTTCTTTGCCGGCTTGCTCATTTCGTGCTCCTGCCAGCATCTCTGCCAAAAACGCGGGGCTGGGTGGCTCGGTTGATCAGCGGAGTGGCGGCATTCATGAAGAGAATGGCATAGAGCATCCCCTCTGGTAGACCACCAAAGTTACGGATCAGCACTACCAGCAGCCCGATACCGATACCGAAAATCCATGCCCCCTTTGGAGTGACCGGAGAGGTGACTGGATCAGTCGCCATATAGATCGCACCGAGCAGCATGCCGCCGGAGAAGAGGGTGAAGCTGATACCAGGGAAGCGAACCGGATCGATCGTCTGTAGCAGCAAGGTGAAGAGGGCCGCAGTGATAAAGATTCCGGCCGGGATACGCCACTCCAGTGCACGGCGCATCAACAGATAGATACCACCGAGCAGCAACAGCAGTCCACTGGTCTCACCAAGGGAACCGGCGGTGTTGCCGATGATCAGTGCATCCAACGGGGTTCCTGTGGTTTCAAACTTCATCAGCCCCAGTGGGGTTGCGGCACTCATCCCGTCCATCGGTGGTGCCTGCATAAAGGGTACGGCCAAGGTGCTGGAGTAGAGGGTAAAGAACTGATCCGGCCCTCCGGCTACATGCCAGGTGGTCATTGCAATCGGGAAGGTGCCTAACAGAAAGGCACGACCAACAACGGCTGGATTAAACAGATTGCTACCGAGGCCACCCCACAACGTTTTGCCCAGCCCAATCGCTGCAGCACCGCCAATCCATGCCATCCATAACGGTAATGCGGGAGGGAGGGTCATGCCCAATATCACGCCCGTTAGCAGAGCACTGCCATCACCGAGCGCCATTGTTCGCTGTTCTTTCGGGGTAAAGACCCACTCGGTCATCAAGGCACCGAGGATAGTAGCAACCACCACCAGTAGTGCGCTGATGCCAAAGAACCAGACGCCAGCGAGCAGTGCAGGCATCAGTGCCAGCAGTACATCGCGCATCGCGGTGGGTACCTGTAGCCCCTGCTTCAGTAGCGGGGCCGATTGTAAAAGTAGATCAGGGTCCTGCTTCATGCTCAAAACTACCAGAGCTCCAGATCATGGTGAGCCTGGATTTTTCGATCCTTGGTCATCGGGTGAAATTTTGGGCTGTAGATTCTGCCACAATTAGCAGATCAGTTGGAGATAAAGTCAGCTTTGAGGATATAGTCTGATTGAATGGATGGGTTGAATTATGATTTAAATTAATGAGTTATAACTGATCCAGTGGGCTCTGAACCCCACTCCCCTGATTGAGTACATGGGTGTAGATCATTGTGGTAGAAACATCCGCGTGGCCCAGCAACTCCTGAAGTGTGCGTATATCGGTGCCACTCTCCAGCAGATGGGTGGCAAAGCTGTGGCGAAGGGTATGGCAACTGACTTTTTTGGTGATCTCCCCCGCCTTTGAGGCCCGCTTAACCCCTTTTTGCAGACTGCTTTCGTGCAGATGGTGACGGCGTGTCTTGCCTGATCGTGGATCAACCGAAAGGCGACTGCTGGGAAAAAGGTATTGCCATCCCCATTCCGTTGGAGCGCTTGGATATTTTCGACTCAATGCATCAGGAAGATAGACTTCGCCAAATCCCTGCTCCAGATCCCCTTGATGCAACTCCTTAACTTTATCCATCTGCTCCTTGAGTGAGGGAATCAATCGTTGTGGAAGAGGAACGACACGATCTTTCTGACCTTTTCCTCCGCGGACAGTGATCTGTTGATAGTCAAAGTCGATATCATGAATTCTTAGCCGAATACACTCCATCAGACGAAGACCGGCACCATAGAGCAATCCAGCCATTAATGAATGTGCCCCCTGCAGCTGATCCAGCAGGCGGCGGACCTCTTTTTTCGAGAGCACAACAGGAATTTTTTTGGGGCGCTTGGCGCGGGCAAAATTCCCAATTTCACCGATAGGTTGATGAAGTACCTGATCATATAGAAAGACCAGTGCATTGAGCGCCTGATTTTGTGTGCTTGCAGCCACGTTTTTTTGAATGACAAGATGTTCGAGGTAGCTGTGAACGTCACTTGCGCCAAGCTCAACAGGAGAACGGTTATCGCAGAACGCAATAAATCGCGATACCCAGGCTTCATAACTCTGCTCTGTACGGATGGAATAGCCACGGCTGCGAATTTCGATTAACAGCTGTTCCAGTACTTTATGGTGTTGTTTACGCGTCTCTGTAAGTGAAGAACTTTTTAAAGAGGTTAGGTGCTCTATTGTTTGAGTAACGTTTTGATCGCGAGCAATAGAGGCGTGATCATTATTTAGTGAATAGGAGGCATCATACAGTGATTGCCAGTCAAAACTGGAGGCCCATGGGGTGTGTGTAAACTGAAACAAATTCCGTATAGCATCGATCATCTGCCTGAACTGCCAGTCGTTGATTTTGGTGGAACGACCCTGTTGCTGAAGGTAGTTGGTGACATCATCAGGGGTGTGTGCTGATAGCCGCTTGTCTGGAAAAGAAGCGATATATTGCTCACAACGGCGGACATACCATCTGAGTGCTCCCTGCTTAACTCCTTGTTTTGTTACAAAATTGATATATTTGTCCCAAAATCGATCAATCTCACTGGTTGATGTTGATGAAGAGTTGCTCATCTGATAGTGTCGGAA
>CAYFOU010000284.1:0-2710 GCA_964344805.1 uncultured Piscirickettsiaceae bacterium
AATTCGTATCCGTCTCAAGGCGTTTGATTATCGTCTGATCGATCAATCTGCGCGTGAAATTGCACAGACGGCAAAGCGTACCGGAGCACAAGTCCGTGGTCCGATCCCGCTTCCAACAAAGAAAGAGCGCTTTACTGTCCTGATCTCGCCACACGTCAATAAAGACGCGCGTGATCAGTATGAGCTGCGTACCCACAAGAGAATGATGGACATCGTCGATCCTACGGACAAGACCGTAGACGCTCTGATGAAACTCGACCTCGCTGCGGGTGTTGATGTACAGATCAAGCTTTCTTAAGTAAAGAGATAGAGAAGAGAGGATTTAGAGATGTCAATCGGACTGGTAGGTCGTAAGGTCGGAATGAGCCGGGTGTTCACCGAAGCTGGTGCATCGGTTCCCGTGACCGTGATTGAGGTAGAGCCAAATCGCATCACTCAGGTGAAAACCGACGAGACTGATGGGTACAACGCGATTCAGGTCACTACAGGTGCGCGCAAGGCTTCCCGCGTAACCAAGCCTATGGCGGGTCACTACGCCAAGGCGGGTGTTGAGGCTGGACGTGGTCTTTGGGAGTTCCGTCTGGATAGCGAAGAGATCGCCAACTATGAGGCGGGCAAGGAGGTTGAGACCTCTATCTTTGAGGCGGGCCAAAAGGTGGACGTAACCGGTATCAACCGCGGTTTTGGTTTCCAGGGTGGTATCAAGCGTCACAACTTCAGTGGGCTGGATAACTCTCACGGTAACTCCATCTCTCACCGTTCCAACGGTTCAATCGGTCAGTGTCAGACCCCTGGACGTGTATTCAAGGGTAAGAAGATGTCTGGTCACATGGGTAATGTACAGCGCACCATGCAGAATCTTGAGGTTGTTCGTGTCGATGCCGAGCGTAACCTGATTCTGGTCAAGGGCGCCGTGCCTGGCGCAAAGGGCGGTGATCTGGTGATCAAGCCTGCAGTCAAGGCGAAGTAAGGGAGACCGATCATGGAATTGAATGTACGTGATTTTCCTGCAGGTAACGAGCAGTCCAAGATCTCTGTATCCGACGCTGCCTTTGCTGCAGACTACAATGAGGCACTGATTCACCAAGTGGTGACTGCCTATATGGCAGGTGCTCGTGCCGGTACGGTACAGCAGAAGACTCGCTCAGACGTGCGTGGTGGTGGTGCCAAGCCCTGGCGCCAGAAGGGCACTGGTCGTGCCCGTGCCGGTACCAGCCGCAGCCCGATCTGGAGAAGCGGTGGTGTTACCTTTGCTGCACGCCCACGCAACTACGAGCAGAAGGTTAACCGCAAGATGTATCGTGCTGCGATGCGCTCCATCCTCTCCGAGCTGGTACGTCAGGAGCGTCTGACCGTAGTGGCTGACCTGAAGGTGGAGGCTCCAAAGACCAAGGCGCTGAACAGTGCACTGAATGGTATGGAGTTGAACAATGTACTGATCGTCTCCGGTGAGGTGGATGAGAATCTCTATCTCTCTGCGCGTAATCTGCCACACGTAGGGGTAACCGATGTGACTGCAATGGATCCGGTCAGCTTGGTCTCTTATGACAATGTATTGATGAGCGAATCTGCAGTGAAGCAGATCGAGGAGGCACTGGCATGAATCAGGAACGTTTGATGAAAGTGGTATTGGCCCCGCACATCACCGAGAAGAGTGCGATGGCTGCCGAGCTGCGTAACCAGTATGTCTTCAAGGTTGCCAAGGATGCCAAGAAGCCTGAGGTCAAGGCGGCGATCGAGATGATGTTTGACGTCAAGGTCGATGGTGTAACCATCAGCAACGTCAAGGGCAAGACCAAGCGTAGCGGTATGCGTTTTGGCAAGCGTGCGAGCTGGAAGAAGGCCTTCGTTACTTTGAGCGAAGGGCAAGAGATTCAGTTCCTCGACGCAGAATAAGATTGAAGGGATAGAAAGATGGCAATCGTAAAATCCAAACCGACTTCTCCAGGACGCCGTTTTGTCGTCTCTGTGAAGAATGCCGAGCTGCACAAGGGGCAGCCCCATGCAGCACTGGTTGCAAAGAAATCCAAGAGTGGTGGCCGTAACAATGCGGGCCGCATCACTACCCGTCATCGTGGTGGTGGTCACAAGCAGCGCTATCGTGTCATTGACTTCAAGCGCAACAAGGATGGGATTCCAGCCAAGGTAGAGCGTCTGGAGTACGATCCTAACCGTACGGCCAACATTGCCTTGGTTCTGTATGCAGACGGCGAGCGCCGCTACATCATCGCACCGAAGGGTGTCTCTGCTGGTACTCCGCTGATGTCCGGTAGTGCTGCCGAGATCAAGACCGGTAACTGCATGGCACTGCGTGACATGCCGCTGGGTACCACCGTTCACTGTATTGAGCTGAAGCCGGGCAAGGGTGCACAGATTGCACGCTCTGCCGGTACCTCTGCACAGTATGTGGCGAAGGAGGGGGCCTTTGCTACCCTGCGCCTGCGTTCTGGTGAGATGCGCAAGGTGCTGCTCGACTGCCGTGCAACCATCGGAGAGGTGAGCAATGGTGAGCACTCCCTGCGCAAGCTGGGCAAGGCGGGTGCCACTCGCTGGCGTGGTGTTCGTCCTACCGTTCGCGGTGTGGCGATGAACCCGGTAGACCACCCACATGGTGGTGGTGAAGGCCGTACCTCTGGTGGTCGTCATCCGGTATCTCCATGGGGTATGCCAACCAAGGGTTACAAGACCCGTTCCAACAAGCGTACCGACC
>CAYFOU010000285.1:0-2682 GCA_964344805.1 uncultured Piscirickettsiaceae bacterium
TAGATATGAGAAGTCATCGTCTGATATGTATAGGTTAGATTTAGGTACAGTGAATGGTTTACCTTCAAGAGGTCTGACTGTGTGTCCATTTGTAGTATTTGCTGCTTTGAAGGATGCGGTG
The DNA here is from genome assembly GCA_964344805.1 of uncultured Piscirickettsiaceae bacterium. Classification (GTDB taxonomy): domain Bacteria; phylum Pseudomonadota; class Gammaproteobacteria; genus Thiopontia. The sequence continues at coordinate 122 of CAYFOU010000285.1, forward strand.
TCTTGCGCTAAATATTCCATAACGCAGTGTTGTGGTAAGGCAAAGAAATAGTGATCCATTTGATTGTCATCAGTTCTATTTTTCTGCTCGTTATAGCCATCAAATGTGTATCCTTGCTGTCGAGAAGCGGGAAAATAGAGTGTGATGTTTCCTCTATGAATAATCTGTAACAAGCTGTTTTTTTTGAGGCGCAGCTGTTTTGATGCATGTTTTAGTGTGTGGAAACCAGCTTCCTGCATTACTTGATACTCCTTCAAGTACCGGTCTTCAAAAAATAAGAGCAGGGGCAGGCGGTTGAAGAGACCGCTTTTCGGGAGCTACCCTAGACCCTGCTTGTTCTCTGATTGTGCTCTCTGTAGTATTGTATGCAACCAGTTGGAAAGAGTGGCTAATTCAGAGTAACTAATTGACATTGCTTAACGAAGTTTCGATACTGTGACCATGTTTGAAGCAAAAGTTACCCAAATGACGGCCTACCTGCTGAATAAGAGCGGCGGGACAATGGCCTATCTAAAGCTGATGAAGCTGCTGTATCTGGCGGATCGTGAGTCCATGCGCTTGTACGGTACGTCCATCAGCGAGGATCATATGGTGTCTATGCCGCATGGCCCGGTGCTTTCCCAAACCTACAACTTGATCATGGGGGACTATAATCAGAATGGGTTGTGGGGGCAGTGGATCAAGGATGAGGCTGATTACCGGGTCGCTTTGAGGGTGGGGGCGTTGGAGCGACCTGACTACGACGAATTGAGTGATGCTGACTTGGCTATTCTTGATCAGATTTATGGTCAGTTTGGGGCAATGGGGCGGTTCCAGATTCGTGACTACACCCATGATCATTGTCCAGAGTGGCAAGATCCCCAAGGCAGCTCGTACCCGATTCATCCAAAGAGCCTGTTCCTGGCGGTCGGTAAGTCAGAAGCGGAGGCGGATGCGCTGGTTGCCAACCTGAATGAGCAGCAGAATCTGAGGCAAATTCACGCAACCATCCGATGACCGATCTCCCTTACAGGAAGGGTACTATCCTGATCCCCAGTGGCCCCTGTAAACATCTCCATATCATCTGCAATGACCCGGCATTCTATCCAAGCAACGGGAAAGAGAGTGTGTTGGCGGTCAACGTAAGCAGTGTTACTCCTGGTGTGCCTCATGAGAAGGCGTGCCTACTCTCTGCTGGCGACCACCCGTTCATCAAGTACCCTAGCTTTGTGATGTACAGCCGAGCTGATATTTTTGGTGCGGTAGCCATTGCGCGGAGTATTGATGACGGGACATTTGCGCCACATGAACCGGTTACTGAAGAATTGTTCTCCCGCGTGCTCACTGGTTTTGAAGTCTCCAACAGGGTGAAGTACAAAGTATTTCGTTTCTACGAGAGGTACTGCCGTTCTTCAGATTGAGTTGATTCTCTCTGATCTGATAATCATAATTTGAGCTAAGTGGATTGGGGGTGCCCGGTCGGCGTTGTGGCTTCGGTGGGATCATCGGGGCCTTTCGCTTTTCTGGGGGCTATGCACTCCGAAGGGCTACTACTTTGTTCTCTTCATCCTCTCGTAGCCCATCCAAATAATCAGCCCATGCCTGCATCATCTTGATGCGCTCCTCCAGGTGTTCGGCATGGTTGTAGGCAGCTTTAACCTTGTTCTTCTCTACGTGGGATAGTTGCCGCTCAATAATGTCGGTGTTCCACCCTTGTTCATGAAGAATGGTGGATGCCATGCCCCTGAAGCCGTGAGCGGTCATCTCGTCGCCTGAGTACCCCAGTCTACGGAGTGCAGCATTGATGGTGTTCTCGCTCATGGGGCGTTTTCGGTCACGGACTCCGGGGAAAATGAAGCTATCCGGTCCTCTGTCGGTGAGCTGTTGGATGTCTCTAAGGATTTCTATGGACTGGACGGAGAGGGGAATAATGTGTTTTCTCCGCTTCTTCATCTTGTCCTCTGGGATGCGCCACTGTGCTGCCTCAAAATCTATCTCTCCCCATGTGCCGTGTCGGAGTTCACCGGGGCGGAGGAATATCAAAGGGGTGAGGAGTAGGGCGCAACGGACCGTGTGTGTGCCAGTAAATCCATCAATGGCTCTGAGTAGCTCCCCAACCTTGCGTGGGTCGGTGATGGCAGCATGGTGTTTCTGAGTAGTGGGGGCGAGTGCTCCTCTCAGATCTGGGGTGGGGTCTCGTTCAGCACGACCGGTAGCGATAGCGTAGCGGAAAACCTGTCCGGCTAGGCTTTTTACCCGATGTGCCATATCCACTACTCCTCGGCTCTCCATTCTGCGGAGGGCGGCGAGTAGAACGGGAGGTGTGACATCGTTGATGGGGAGCTTGCCGATATAGGGGAACAGATTGGCCTCAAGTCTCCGGAGGGATTTATCTGCGTAGCTATCTGACCATTTGGCCTTGTTGCGCTCATGCCACTCTCTGGTGATCGCCTCAAAGCTGTTCTCGGTTCCGGATTTGGAAGCCTGTTTGATCGCTGAAGGGTCTAACCCTTGTGCGAGTTGTGCTCTGGCTGTTAACGATGCCAGAAACCCGCGCCTATTCGCCGCATCCCGCACAATGG
>CAYFOU010000286.1:0-2633 GCA_964344805.1 uncultured Piscirickettsiaceae bacterium
ATTTAGGATAGTGCTCCGTGAAATAGGTTCGCACAAGTGAGGCGAGCCTCGACCATTTCAGATTTCCGGCGATTTCGTCGCCGGAAGCGTCGGCGAGATTCGCCGCCGCGATGATTGACCACGGTTCCGGGAACTCGACTTGAAGGACGGGGACCGGCCTGTCTGCCCACCGTGACGACGACCTCTTGACCTGGATTTCCTGCGTCGCCGAATCGTGCGATTCGGCGACGGGAGACAGCGACTTGACAGACGCCGCCGCCGTGTCGGCGGCCATGCTCTTGACTTGGGCAGCGTTGGAAGTGACTGCGGGAGAAGCGACTTTGGACAGTTCCGCCGAATCCTCGGCGGACAATGACACTGAATCGGAGCGGACATGTCGCGCCGAAGCGTCGCGAAGGCGGATGGAGTCGCGTGCGGCAAGGCCGCCGCGACGAGATGGATCTGCCGGACTCTCCTGAGCTTGTCGATGGGCACGTACTTTGGATGCTCGCGTAATCGGTCGCCCCCGTCGGAACGGGGTCGTCTGCATTTCCCCCGCGAACCGCCGCAAGGCTCATGCCAGCTTCCCGTGCCGAGTACGGCACCGAAAGCTGTCATGCCCCCTGCATCATGGCGGTTCGCGCCCCTTTGTGCCCCCAAGGCCGCCTGCGCCACATCGTGCCTTTGGCGCTCGTTCCTCACACGCGGCACGAGCGGCGCAGACAGCCTTGCCCCGGCTCCCCGCAGGTGTCGCGCCAACCTTCGCGGACTCAGGTTGTCACGCCCCCTGCTTTCGCCACCCGAAGAGGATGCGGTAGTAATTCGCTTCCCAAGCCCTGAAGGAAGTGGGCTTGGGAAACGAATTGCTTTCAATTTGTAGTTGCTTCGCATGCGCCATTACGGCATTATGGAAACACAAGGAATCCTTGCATCTAAGGAGGGGCGATGCACGTAGACATTGCGAGCGTAACATCCAAAGGACAATTCACGATTCCGCAACGTTTCTGTGAAGAGTTAGAACTGACGGCAGGCTCGAAGATGGTCGTCATGTGCGACGGCAAGCACTTGCTGATGAGACCCATTGAGCCCGACGACCAGTCAACCTTTCGGACGCTGGTTGACGAAGCTAAGAAGTTCTATGCACGCGGCAAACGGATTGCGGCAAAGACGAAGAAGGGAGGCAGGACATGAGATTCTTCATCTACGCGCGGAAGTCAACGGACGACGAGGAGCGGCAGATGCTCTCTATCGAGGCGCAGCTTGCCGAGCTACGCGAATACGCGAGCAACGAGGGGCTGACCGTGGCCCGTGAGTTTGTCGAGTCACGTACGGCGAAGTCACCGGGGCGACCCATTTTCAACGACATGCTGGTACGGATCGAGAACGGCGAGGCGTCCGGTCTGCTCTCGTGGCACCCCGACAGGCTGGCGCGGAACTGGTCGGACGGCGCGCACGTTATCCACTTGCTCGACTCCGATCAGTTGACGGAGCTGCGCTTCCCGTCATTCTGGTTCGAGGATACACCGCAGGGGAAGTTCGTTCTGAGTATCGCCTTCTCGCAGAGCGTGTACTATTCCGATGCCCTTAGCGTCAATGTGCGCCGAGGCATGCGGCAGAAGCTCCGCCGCGGCGAATTCCCAGGGAAGCCGCCAGTGGGCTACCTCAACGAGCCCAGGCTTCGGACGATCATCGTCGATTCACACAAAGCGGAGCTTGTGCGTCGGATGTTCGAGGCGTACGCCAAAGGCTGCTATACATTCGATGAGTTGCACGAGCTTGTTGTCGGCTGGGGGTTGACCAGTCACAAGGAGAAGCCGATTGCACGCAGCATGCTTCCGCAGCTACTTGCGAATCAGTTCTATATCGGTCTCTTTCGCTTCGCGGGCGAGCTGCACGAGGGATCACACCAGCCGATTGTCAGCAAAGCCCTGTTTGACGAGGTGCAGAACGTCATGGCCCGACGTGGCCGCCCCCACAGGCCACGCAGGAAGCCTCTACCCTATCTCGGTTTCCTGCGGTGCGGCGAGTGCGGCGCATCCATCACCGGGGAGCGCCAGAAGGGGCACCATTACTACAAGTGTACTCGGAAGCTCGGGCCGTGCTCGCAGAAGCGGTTCATCCGTGAAGAAGCCCTTACCGATGAGCTGCGAGCGGTCACCGCCCGCGCAGCGATCCCGGCTGAACCAGGCGCCTTGATGTTGCTCGAACTTGCAGAGTGGCGGAAGACCGAATCTGACAGCCGCGCGGAACGACTCGCAGACGAGAGAGCAGGACTCGCCAAGGCCGAATCCAAGCTCTCCCGCCTGCTTGATGTGTACATAGACGGCTCTGTCGAGCAGGCCGACTATGCCCGGAAGAAGGAGGAACTACTTCACGAGAAAGCCGGTATCCGCGAGCGAATCCGCAGGATTGAGAAGCAGGGCAGCGCCTGGATCGAACCTATGGAGGATTTCCTGAATGACGCGATTCTCGCGGAAACTACGGCATTCTCGGGGTCGGAGCAGGAATTGCGGGATTTCCACCGTCGTATCGGATCGAACCTATCGTTGATCGAACCGAAACGAGCCAAGAGCGCCGCAGAGCGGCGCACGCGAGCATCCAAAGAACGTGCCCATCGACAAGCTCAGGAGAGTCCGGCAGATCCATCTCGTCGC
>CAYFOU010000287.1:0-2609 GCA_964344805.1 uncultured Piscirickettsiaceae bacterium
ATCAGTTGAATCTTAAGCGGGGCGCGCGTGAGAATGGCTATTTTCGGTCAGGCACCAGTTACGCTGGTACTACAGCAGGGTGAGCACCCCAAGCGCGGTGAGCTGGTGCAGTTTCTCAGCGACTTTGTATCGGTCTCGGATAAATTGCAATTCGAGCAGCGTGAAATGAGTGGCTTGTTGCGCAGCCCGATCACCTTTGTACTGGAGGTGGAGGGGCAGTTGAGCGGTATCCACTTCTCCGGTCTTCCCGGGGGACATGAATTCAACTCGCTGGTACTGGCGGTGTTGCAGGCTGCAGGTACACCGCTGCAACTTGATGAGTCGCTGCAGCAGATCATCCGCAGTGTGGATGAGCCACTCAACTTCGAGGTCTTTGTCAGCCTGAGCTGCCACAACTGTCCCGATGTGGTGCAGTCCCTCAACCAGTTTGCCCTGCTCAATCCCAATATCACCACCGAGACCATTGATGGTGGTCTTTTCCCTGAAGTGATTGAAGCGCGAGGGATTCAGGGGGTGCCCTCGGTCTATCTCAATGGAGAGCGCTTTGCCGATGGCAAGGTGGAGGTGGCAAAGCTGGTGGATCGCCTGATCGAGCGCTATCCTGGTGCGGCCCAACAGGTCAATACTGCGCCGCTGCCACAGCAGGATGTAACGGTGATCGGTGGTGGTCCTGCTGGGGTGGCCGCAGCGATCTATGTCGCCCGCAAGGGGTTGAAGGTGATGATGATTGCAGATCGTATTGGTGGACAGGTGAAGGATACCCAGGGGATCGAGAACCTGATCTCGGTGGTGGAGACCACCGGGCCGGAGCTGGCCAATGCACTGCAGAACCATATGAATCAGTATCCGATCACGATACGGGAACATCTGCGGGTGGAGCGTATTGAGCAGGGGACTCCAAAGGTGATCCACCTCTCCTCAGGTGAATTGTTCGAGAGCCAGACGGTGATTGTCGCCACCGGCGCCAAGTGGCGAGAGCTGGGTATACCCGGTGAACGGGAGCATATCGGTAACGGCGTCGCCTACTGCCCCCACTGCGATGGTCCCTTCTTCAAGGGCAAGGATGTGGCGGTGATCGGGGGCGGTAACTCCGGGATCGAGGCGGCCCTTGATCTGGCCGGGATTGTGAAGTCGGTCACCGTCTATGAATTCATGGACCAGTTCAAGGCGGACCGGATTCTGATGGATCAGGCCAACCGGCGAGAGAATATCACTCTGCTGAAGAGTGTTGCTACAGAGGAGATCCTTGCAGAGAATGGCAAGGTGATCGCACTGCAGTACCGGAATCGGATCACCGATGAGATTTGTACCCAATCGCTCTCTGCGGTATTTGTACAGATCGGGCTGCTACCCAATAGTGACTTTGTTGATGGAGTGGTTGAGCGTACCCCCTATGGCGAGATTGTGGTCAATGAACGAGGTGAGACCGATGCAGAGGGGATCTTCGCCTGCGGGGATGTTACCACTGTCCCCTACAAACAGATTGTGGTGGCGATGGGGGAGGGGGCCAAGGCGGCGCTGGCGGCCTTCGACTATATTTTGAAAGCATAGCTTCGGGTATAGTTGGAGAGATGGATCTCTTCTCTCAACAGCGTCGTCTCTTTCTGTTGCATATGGCTGCGGTATCGGCACTGGCCGGTTGTGGTCATTACGGGGTGCGTGCACCGGTTCAACAAGGGGTACGGCGTCTGCAGGGGAGCGCATGGCTGGATGGTCGACCTCTGCAGCAGGGGGATATTGTTCCGTCTGAGGGGGAGCTGGTGACCGATGCGGAGAGCCATCTGGTCTTTGTGCGTGATGCCAACGCCTATCTGCTGCGGGCCGATAGCAAGTTGAGGTTTGAGCGCAATGCAGCGGGCCATTCCGACCTCCATCTGCAGCATGGTGGTGTGCTCTCGGTCTTCGCACCGGGGGCGGTCACCATCAAGACGCCGATTGCACAGATCGGGATTCGTGGTACCGGCTGCTATGTTGAGTCCCATCCAAAGAAGAGCTACATCTGCCTCTGTTATGGAGTTGGAGATATCCACTCCTCGATTACCGGAGAGCTGTTGATGGAGGTAAAAACCAGACACCATGATTCTCCGTTCAACATCTATCCTGATGGGGAGCTGATGGCACCGATGCCGGTGATCAACCATACTGATGATGAGCTGATCCTGCTGGAGTCTCTGGTTGGGCGTACCCCCCCCTTTTCTGAAGAGGAGTACTAGGCTGGCACCACCTTTTCGGTTTGATAGAATGGTCCGCCTTTTGATGGTAAACAGGATGTTGCATGTCTGAACAGCGCAAAGCGGCGGTACTGGTCTCGGGTGGTCTCGATTCAATGCTTGCAGTGAAGGTACTGCAGGAGCAGGGGGTCCATGTTGAGGGGATCAACTTCTATACCGGCTTCTGTGTGGAGGGGCATACCCACGCCATCCGCAAGAAGGATCAGAAGAAGGACAAGCGCAACAACGCCCTCTGGGTGGCCGAGCAGTTGGGGATCAAGCTCCACATTGTCGATATCGTCGAGGAGTACAAGGATGTCCTGATCAACCCCAAACACGGTTACGGTGCCAACATGAACCCCTGTCTCGACTGCAAGATCTTCATGGTGAAGAAGGCGC
>CAYFOU010000288.1:0-2597 GCA_964344805.1 uncultured Piscirickettsiaceae bacterium
TAGAGACTGCGGAACCTGTAGAGACTGCGGAACCTGTAGAGACTGCGGAACCTGCTGAATCTGAACGCGCGGTCCAGATTCAGCAGCCTGCCAACAGGGGTTGGCAACAACCGCAAGAGGAGGAGTACATTACCGGTCCACCAGAGTGGGTCTGGTATAACCCGCTAACCGATGGCCCTGCTCCTACTACCTTCTGGGAACAACGCAGCTATCCCATGCCTCCCCCCTATTACCCGCCTTACTACCCATACCCCAATTATGGCTACCCCGCTTTCCCCTCCAAAAACTACCCACAACCCTACGGCTATCAGCTACAGAAAGGCGACAGTAATGACTCTTTTTGCAATACAGTCCCCCCACCCTGCAACTGGATGGGCACCTTTGCTCCCTGGTAATCGAAAGGCAGATTAAATCTGCCAAGAAGAGGTACTAGTACAGTGTCAGCCTTGAAGTGGCGGTTAAAATGAGTCGAGAAGCGGTTAGCTGCCAGGCGCGGTATCGCCGGGGTAGCCACTCTACCTCAAGATGCCGCAACAACGCAGATGACCGCTTATCGGCTCACCCTTTGGGCGCCACAAAAATGCCCGATTACGGTGTTGTGGCCTCTTGACATAGGAGTGCTATGCCGGTGAGGCCACGCCTTGTACTCGAACATTTTTGTGGTGTTTTAACCGCCACTTCAAGGCTGACACTGTACTAGTCGCGTTCGTTGATCAGGCTCTGCCCGGTCATCTCGGTCGGCTGCTCCAATCCCATAATATGGAGCAGTGTCGGTGCAACATCACGCAATGAACCACTGGAGAGAGACTCCACCTCAACCCCCTTGCCGAAGTAGACCAACGGCACCGGATTCATCGTATGCGAGGTATGGGGCTGTCCGGTCTCATGGTTACACATGGTCTCGCTGTTGCCGTGATCAGCCGTCACCAGCAGATCGCCATTAACCTCGGTCACCGCATCGACCACCTTCTCCAGACAGTGATCCAGCGCCTCGATCGCCTCAATCGCCGCACTCAGCTTGCCGGTGTGGCCTACCATATCGGAGTTGGCAAAGTTGCAGATGATGACATCATAATCTCCCCCCTTGATCTCATCGACCAGACGCGAAGTGACCTCATAGGCACTCATCTCCGGCTGCTGATCATAGGTCTGCACATCGGGGGAGCAGATCAGCAGACGATCCTCATACGGGTACGGCTCTTCACGCCCTCCATTGAAAAAGAAGGTTACGTGGGCATACTTCTCGGTCTCGGCAATGCGCAATTGGTGCAGACCGAACTTGGAGATGTACTCACCAAAGACATTGGTGAGACGCTCCGGCGGAAAGGCAACCGGGATCTGGTACTCCTTCTTGTACTCGGTCAACGAGGTGACCGAACCCAGCTTGGGCCAGACCTGTCGCTCAAAACCCTCGAAATCTTCCAGAATCAGCGCCTCGGTCAATTGACGGGCGCGATCCGAACGGTAGTTCATGAAGAGGATCGCATCTCCATCCTCAATCTTGACCGGCGTTTCCCCCTCGGCACCAATCACCGTGGCATCGACAAATTCATCACTCTCCCCCCGAGAGTAGGCCATTTTAAGCGCATCCAGTGCGCTGGCTGCACGATGATCGGAGACCCCTTCCACCATGGCACGGTAGGACTTTTCAATCCGCATCCAGCGGCGGTCCCGATCCATCGAATAGTAACGACCGGTAATTGAGGCGAAACGGCCTACCCCCACCTCCTTGAACACGGCCTCCATCTTCTCCAGTGAAGAGGTGGCACTGCGTGGCGGGGTGTCCCGCCCATCGAGGAAGGCGTGTAGATAGATCTTCTTTGCACCACGCTCTGCGGCCATCTGCACAATCGAGTGGATATGCTCTTCATGACTATGGACACCACCTGAAGAGAGCAGTCCCAGCACATGGATGGCGTTATCGCTCTCAATCGCGGCATCAATCGGGTCGACCAGCGTCTGGTTGTCATAGAAGGAGTGGGTACGGATGGAGCGACAGATGCGGGTGTACTCCTGATAGACCACACGCCCCGCCCCCAGATTGAGGTGCCCCACCTCGGAGTTGCCCATCTGATCGGCAGGCAACCCCACCTCGGCACCATGGGTGGTAATCAGGGTATGGGGATTTTCTGCCCATAGACGGTCCCAGTGGGGGGTCTGTGCTGCAGCGATGGCATTGCAATCGGTCGATTCACGGTGTCCCCATCCATCCAGGATACAGAGTACGGCCGGACCTCGTTTTCCGCTCATAGGAATTTGATGCATCTCAAAAGTAGACAATGATCGTATTATTATATAATGTCACGCTATTGAGATGTGAATAAAAGCAATACCTAATAAATAGAAAGCGGGCCTCTGCCTCCCCCCCGGAAACACCAGAGAGCCTCCAAACTCAAGGAAAGAGGGAAGAGTTACATGAGCGAGTCTGAACTAACAGAGAATAGCGGTTGCGACGATACCAAGAGCCTGCTGGGCAGTGATGAGGATATTGATCGTGCATCCCGTTCACTGAAGGCGATGTCGCACCCGTTGCGACTGAAGATTCTCTGCGTACTGGGCAACAAGGAGCTGAGTGTACAGCAGATTGTCGATGCCGT
>CAYFOU010000289.1:0-367 GCA_964344805.1 uncultured Piscirickettsiaceae bacterium
GGGGTGACGCTGGTGGAGCTGCTGATCTCACTGGTGGTGGGATCGATTGTGGTGGCTGCCGCCTACGCCTCCTATCAGGTGGTTTACACCATCAACAACCGCTCCCAGGATCTGACCGAGATCCACCAGCAGGGGCGGGAGGGGTTGCGGCTGCTCAATCGCGATCTGCGCATGGCCGGTTTCGTCAATCGCGATAACCTCTCCTTCTCGGCACTGCCGCTCTCAATCAGCGGGGCGATCTCTATTGGTGGAGATCAGGCGCTCAGCTGTGGTGCTACCAGCTACAGCAATGACCAGATCACCATCACCTATGATGATCTTGATGGTGCGGAGAGCAGCGGGGGGGATCTGCGCAGGCGAGTAAGTT
>CAYFOU010000289.1:377-2590 GCA_964344805.1 uncultured Piscirickettsiaceae bacterium
GCAGCAGCAGATTGAGCAGAGCAGTGGCGGCAGCTACACCACCACCCAGGCGATGGCCCCGCTGGTCAATGATATCGGCAACCTGCAGTTTCGCTTTATTGATCGTAGTGGCAATGCCACCGACAGTCCGCCCGCCAGTGGAGTGGAGCGGGTGGAGGTGGAGTTTGATGTGATCGGTATCGGCTTTCAGCGTGGCATCAGCAGTGGCAGCCGTCAGAGCCGACACTACCGCTCCACGGTACGGACCTGCAATCTGGGGTGTGGATGATGAAAATCCTTTCACAACAGCAGGGCAATATCTTTGTTGTCTCTTTGGGGTTGTTGCTGATGATGACCTTCCTCGGTATCAGCCTCTTCTTCCGGGTGGAGAAGGAGTTTCTGCTGGAGGAGGGGGGACATGAGCAGAGCCAATCCTTCAACGCTGCCGAGACCGGACTGCAGTTGGGGATGTTCTGGCTGGAGGATATCGCCTCCAATGAGAACTACCCTGATAGTGGAGATCTGCCCACAGTGCAGGTTCCCTCGCTGGTATCCGGGGTGCCGATCCGCACCGCTAAGAGCAGTGGGGAGTGCCACGGTTATACCCGCTTCAATCCGCTCAATCTGACACCGGGCTCCACCATCACCAATGATCCTGCTACCGATTTGGGGCCACCACTGAGCAGTGGATTGCAGTTATTGGCATCAGCGCCGACGGGAGTAGGTGGTTGCACCTTGCTTACCGTCCCCGCCTCTTTGGCGCTCCCCAGTCCTGACAAGCTGGCTGATACCCAATTCGAGTTCTATCTGGAGGCGTTGCCTACGCAGACCGCAGAGGCGGTGGGACAGCAGGTGGGGGTCAGTAATGTCTATGGCCATTCCGGGGCCAACGTCTCCTATCCCTATCGTATCCGTGCAGTGGGGCGTCACCATCCACAGGCGGGGGCTCCGTTTGACCCTACCGTGGTTAATGAGGCGCAGTTTGATAATCAGGTCATCATCGATATGTGGGTGCACTATGAGAGCTAGATTCACCTTGCTGCTATTGTGGATGCCGGTATTAGCGGTGGCCTGTCCGCTTAACAGTGTGCAGACCCTGGATCAGGGGCTGTTAAGCAGTCTTCACAGTGAGATAGAAGGGATTGGATTTGAACCGGGTGTTGTGGTGAGTGAGGCAGAGGCTTCCATACTCTGTCCTGCAGAGATGGAGGGGGTGCTGTTGGAGATGCTGCAGGTTGGAGGGCAACTGGCACAGATTACCCTCCATCGTCACGGGGCAAAACCACAACTGGAGCAGTGGCTGTATGAGCACTGGATTGATCGACAGACCCGGCGGCAGTTGAAGGTGGGAGAGTCGTGGGACCCCAACCACTACTTCAGTTTTACTCGAGGGAACTGGGTGGTGCGCTATCATCGAGTGGCCGTGCCAGGACAATCCACCATTCAGGAACAGGTGGAGATCAGCCATCCTGAACGGCTACAGCAGCGCGAGGTGGAGCTGCTGAAACGGGAGGGGAGAGAGTGATGCGGTTTATATGCACCCTACTGATGCTCTCTCTGCTGATTCCGCTCAGCAGCGCAAAGTCACCGCCACCCGGTATCGGGGCCAATCTGCCCGCCAATATCATGCTGATGCTCGATACCTCTGGCAGCATGGGGTGGACACTGGGTGCCACCTTTGAGCGCCCCTATGACATCGCGGTAGACAGTAATGGCTATATCTACCTGACCGAGCGCTACCGCAACAAGGTGAGCAAGTTCGACTCCGCCGGTACCCTGCTGCTCTCCTGGGGGGGGTATGGCTCCGGGAATGGGCAGTTCCGATATCCACAGGGGATTGCGGTTGATGGCAGTAACAATATCTACGTCGCGGATCGCAGCAACAACCGCATCCAGAAATTTGCGGCGGATGGCACCCACCTCGCCACCATTGGTAATGGGCAGCTCTACCGCCCCGGCTATGTCGCGGTCGATGGTAGCGGCAATATCTTTGTCTCCGAGTACTACGCAAACCGCATCAGTAAGTTCAATGCGGCTGGCACTCTGCTGACCCGCTGGGGCAGTGGTGGCAGTGGGGCGGGACAGTTTCGTAGTCCTCGTGGGTTGGTGGTCGATGGTAACGGCTATCTCTACGTGGCCGATACCGTCAACCATCGTATCCAGAAGTTCGATAATAGTGGGCAGTATGTGAACCGGATCGGAGGTTACGGCAGCGCGCTGGGGAGCATGATCTA
>CAYFOU010000290.1:0-2584 GCA_964344805.1 uncultured Piscirickettsiaceae bacterium
GGATCCGGGCACCCAATGCCTGCAAAAAAACAGGTTTGCAGGATTTAGGTATCATCGTTACCCGCTATAGACGTCGCTTCCACTAAAAAGATGCATCTTTTCCTCTGATTCAACGTCTATAGTGGCGACAAAATCGATAATGGAGTGATGAATGGAGATCGAGGAACTTTGGAAGCAGTTCGGGCAACAGCTCAGGCAATTCATTGCCGCCCGAGTGTCCGATCCCGATGTGGTGGATGAGTTGACCCAGCAGTTGCTGATCAAGGTTCACCAGAATCTGCACCGTGTGAAAGAGCGTGAACGGATTGCCGCCTGGCTGTTCCGCATTGCACGCAATGTCGTGCATGACTACTACCGTAGCCGCGGACGAGCAGCGCAGGCAGTGGATATCGAAACATTGGAGTCCTCTCTGCAACAGCCTGAACCAGATGATTCCATCTTGGAGGCGTTGAGCCACTGCATCCGCTCCTTCGTCGATCAATCGTCGGAGCGATATCGGCAGACCATCATCGCGGTCGATCTGGAGGGGCAATCACAGAAGGCCGTTGCCGATGCACGGAGCGTGAGCCACTCAACCATCAAGTCGCAGACCCAGCGCGGCCGCGCCCAGCTGCTGCAGCTATTCAACCGCTGCTGTGACTTTACCCTGGATGTGAGAGGTGGCGTGGTCGATTATGTGCCAAAATCGTGCGCTTGTGATATCCGTTGTGAGAGCCCTTGATGAAAACAGAAGATCCATTGGTATCTGTCTATGTTGCAGCCAGTCTGGACGGCTTCATTGCCCGAAAAGATGGCAATCTTGACTGGCTGGATGAGGCCAATACCCGGGTTCCTGCCGGAGAGGATTGTGGTTTTGCGGCCTTCTTCAATAGCGTGGATGCGCTGGTGATGGGGCGTAACACCTTTGAAAAGGTGCGCTCAATCGGGGAGTGGCCCTATGGTGACACGCCAGTGGTGGTGTTGAGCCACAGCCCGATTTCGTCCCCTGATCCTCTGCCCGCTTCCGTACGGCACCTTTCCGGTAGTCTAGAACAGATCATTTCTCAGCTGGTGGATGAGGGGCTCTGTCGCCTCTACATTGATGGTGGCGCTACCATTCAACAGTTCATTGCTGCCGGGGTGGTTGATGAGATCACCATCACCACAATCCCGATTCTGCTGGGGCAGGGCATTGCCCTGTTTGGTCCGCTCTCTGCGGATATCCAGCTGAGCCATATCAATACCATGGTGTATGATTTTGGTTTTGTACAACATCACTATCGGGTCAACCGCGACCAGTGAGCAGAGGCTGCCATGATTGCTGTTATCTTTGAAGTCTATCCTGCAGAGGGTCACATGGATGAATATCTTGAGATTGCTGCCGAACTGCGTCCCCAGTTGGAGAAGATTGATGGCTTTATTTCCATCGAACGCTTTTCCAGTCTGGTTGAAGAGGGCAAGGTGCTCTCCCTCTCCTTCTGGCAGGATGAGGCGGCCATCGAGGCGTGGAGGAATCTGGAGGCGCACCGCATGGCGCAACGCAAGGGGCGAGAGGGGGTTTTCAGCAACTACCGTCTGCGTGTGACCAATGTGAGCCGGGACTACGGCTTTGCGGAACGGGAGCAGGCACCTGCAGACAGTCAACGTGCACATGATTACTGAAGCGCGTTGAAAATCATATATGCCCTTTAAATGGTTGGCATACAAACAGTGAGTAATCATCATGAAAGTACACTACCTGGAAATTGTTTCATCAGATGTTGATGCGATTTGTGCAGAATATGAGGCCGTTCATCATGTCCAGTTTGGTGAGGTACAGGCGCTGCTGGGTGGTGCAAGAACCTGTAATCTGGCCGATGGCACCATTGTTGGAATACGTGGCCCGCTGCGAGAAACGGAGACTCCAGTTATCCGCCCATACTGGCTTGTGGAGGATATCGAAAAAGCCGTCAGTGTTGTGAAGGCTCAAGGGGCAGAAGTTGCGGTGCCTCCGCTGGAGATTCCGGGAAAAGGAGTCTTTGCCATCTATATCCAGGGAGGGATAGAACAGGGCTTTTGGCAACTTTGATTCACCAGCAGAACTCTCAGCTCAAAATGACTGTTTTGGCTGCATTGCTAATGCTTGATGGTGATTCTGGCTGAGTCGGCTCTGGGGCTGTTGCATGGTCTGACTCTAATCAAGGTGCGCTTCACAAGTCAGGAGATTGGTTTTATCACCAAAGAGAATTATTAGTTCACTGGAGAGGGGAAGGTGGCGGCTTATGTGCTGGGTGTAACCATCCCTGCAAACGGTCGGTTGATCTTTGTGAAAGAGCGGTACATCTAGCGTTTGGATACTGACAACGCCGTACAGGAAGTGCACTTCGGTGTCTATCTGAAGCTGTATAAGCCTGCGGTGGCGTTCATCTTCGGTTATCGCGTCGATGAATCGGTTCACCCGAAGACTCGTCGTGAGATGAAAGATGTAGTACGTTGGGTGTAAGGAAACCCTGAATAAGTTATGAACGAATATCTCGCACCTATAACGCCCAATCTCTTCGTTACCAGCCTTTGGCTGTTCAAGGCGGATGAAAATCTTGCCAATAGTTCACTACAAGGTGAATTG
>CAYFOU010000291.1:0-2584 GCA_964344805.1 uncultured Piscirickettsiaceae bacterium
TGGATCCGGGCACCCAATGCCTGCAAAAAAACAGGTTTGCAGGATTTAGGTGTTACAGATTATCGCGGTTTGTAATACTTTGTTACAAAATGTTACAATTTGTAACGAAATGTTACGAGTAGTGAATCGTATCCATATCATAGCTACTGATAGTAGCAACTTTCAATTCGGAAGAGGTATCCCGGTTCGACTCCAGATAGTGAATACGCAATAATGGAAGCTCCTATTTCAAAAGAGATATTTCTATCTGAATAACCATGAACGTTGAAAAATATGTACTGCCCGTTGCCGGGCTGGGAACCCGTTTTCTGCCTGCGACCAAGGCGATCCCCAAAGAAATGCTGCCGATTGTCGACAAGCCGTTGATTCAGTATGCGGTTGAGGAGGCGGTAGAGGCGGGCGCCAAACAGATTATTCTGGTGACCCATGCCAGTAAACGGGCGCTGGAGGACCATTTTGACCAACTGCCGGAGCTGGAGCGGGCGCTGGAGCAGAAGGGCAAGGATCAGCTGCTGGAGAAGGTGCGTGCCATCCTCCCCGAGGGAGTGGAGGTGGTGATGGTGCGTCAGCCCAAACCACTGGGGTTGGGGCATGCGGTCTGGTGTGCTCACGCCATTGTTGGAGATGCGCCGTTTGGGGTGATCCTGCCCGATGTGTTGATTGACCATCAGCCGGGCTGTATGGCGCAGTTGGTTGAGCAGTATGAGCAGCAGCAGGCAAGCATTATCGGGGTGGAGTCGGTGTTGCCGGAGGAGGTGGACAAGTATGGCATCGTCTCTCTGAAAGAGGGCGAGACGGGGAAGCTGCAGCAGATGACTGCGGTGGTGGAGAAGCCCTCCCCGGAGGAGGCTCCTTCAACCCTCTCGGTGGTGGGGCGCTATATCCTTACCCCCAGAGTGATGGTACTGCTCTCCTTGACAGAGAAAGGGGCGGGTGGAGAGATCCAGCTGACCGATGCGATTGCGGCGTTGATGGAGAAGGAGAAGGTCTATGCCTACACCTTCTCCGGTACCAGTTATGACTGTGGTCACAAGCTGGGATTCCTGCAGGCCAATATGGAGTATGGGCTGAAGGATCCAGAGGTGGGGAGTGCGCTGGAGCGCCTGTTGCGGGAGCGGTTGAGTGATTAATGAAAACAATCGCCTGCTTCCCGGGATAGAGGAGGGGGTGCAATGAAGATCACCATCTATGGAGAGAACACCTCTGCGCGGGTGGCTGCCGCCTGCCTTGCCGATGTGGGCAATGAACTGCTGCTGGTTTTTCCGCAGGAGCGAGGATGTGGAAGTGCGCATACGGTACCTGAACCGGGGTTGAGTGAACTGTTGCAACAGCAGCAGGAGACTGAGCGTTTGCGTTGCACCCACTCGATTGAAGAGGGGACACGCTTTGGACAGATCCATTTCCTGATGTTGGAGGCCGGTGCTCTGGAGCTGGCGGAGCAGATTGCCCGTCAGGTCGGAGAGGAGATGGAGGGGGACTCGATTCTGGTCAATCGCACCACCTTCCCGCTGGGAAGCTCCGAGCGTCTGCTCAAGCAGGTGGAGGCGGTGCTGGAGCAACGTCAAAGTGACCACTGCTGTCACCTGATTGTAGAGCCTGATTTTATGACCGAGGGGCGGATGATCCAGAACTTTCGTCGCCCGGATCGCATTCTGTTGGGGAGTGATTCGGCAGAGGGTGTGCAGGTGATGGAGGAGCTTTATGCTCCCTATAATCGCAATCGCAATGTGGTGATGATCATGTCGACTCGTTCTGCGGAGCTGACCAAGTTTGCAGCCAATGCGATGTTGGCAACCCGAGTCAGTTTTATGAATGAGATGGCCGATGTGGCCGAGGCGGCAGGTGCAGATATTGAGGAGGTGCGCCAGGGGATCGGTTCGGATCGTCGTATTGGTTTTGACTACCTCTATCCGGGGACCGGGTTTGGAGGCCCCTATTTTGCAAAGGATGTAGCCTCACTGGCGGAGAGTGTGCGAGCCGCCGGTTCGCGGGGGAAATTGCTCGATGCGGTGCTGGAGATCAATCAGTTGCAGCGTGAGGTGCTGTTTCGCAAGGCGTGGAGGCATTTCGGCATGGATCTGAAAGGGCTCTGCTTTGCGGTCTGGGGAGTGGCCTACAAACCGGGTAGTAATGATATTCGCAATGCCCCTGGTATCTATCTGATCGAGGCGTTGTTGGGGCAGGGGGCAGAGATTCAGCTATATGATCCTGAAGCGATGGAGAATACGCGGCGCCACTTTGGTGATGATGCGGCCATTCGTTACGGATCTGATAGCCATGCGGTGCTGGAAGAGGCGGATGCCTTGATGGTGGTGACGGAGTGGAAACCGTTCTGGTCCCCCGACTTCCGGTTAATGGTAAACAGGATGCGGTCGCCGGTCATATTTGATGGGCGGAATCTCTACTCTCCACAGAAGATGAAACAGTTGGGGATCACCTACTATGCGGTAGGGCGGGGGGATAGCGTCACGGCTATTTGATTCTCATGGAATATGGTGACTGAAAACCGCAAACTGGTTCGAAAAATTATCACCTAAATCCTGCAAACCACTCGCAAATCAAGTAGAGAAAAGGCAGACTCCTC
>CAYFOU010000292.1:0-2567 GCA_964344805.1 uncultured Piscirickettsiaceae bacterium
GCGTAATCGGGCGGTAGGAAAAGATCATGAGTATCAGTAAGCAACACTATAAAGAGAGCGTCATTAACCAGCTGATGGATCAGTTTGGTTACAAGAGTACGATGGAAGTACCCAAGATCACCAAGATCACCCTGAATATGGGTGTCGGTGAGGCGGTAGGTGACAAGAAGATTCTGGAGAATGCACTGGCGGACATGGAGAAGATCGCTGGTCAGAAGCCGGTGAAAACCTTGGCTCGCCTCTCCATTGCAGGCTTCAAGATTCGTGACGGCTGGCCGATTGGTTGCAAGGTGACCCTGCGCAAGGATCGTATGTATGATTTCCTGGATCGCCTGATCACCATCGCCATTCCCCGTATCCGTGACTTCCGTGGCCTCAATGGCAAGTCCTTCGATGGCCGTGGCAACTACAGCATGGGTGTGACCGAGCAGATCATCTTCCCCGAGATCGATTACGACAAGGTGGATGCACTGCGTGGTCTCGACATCAGCGTGGTCACTACTGCGAAAAGCGATGAGGAAGGCAAGGCGCTGCTGGCGGCGATGAACTTCCCGTTTAAGAACTGATAGTGAAGAATTAATAGAGAATAGGATTTACGAGCATGGCCAAGACCTCAATGATTCGACGTGAGATTCGCCGCGAAAAGCTGGTTAAGAAGTATGCGGCAAAGCGAGCTGAGCTGAAGAGCAAGATGCACGATCCAGAGCTGTCTGCAGAGGAGCGCGCTGCGGCACGTCGCAAGTTCAATATGTTGCCTCGTGACTCCAGCCCTGTTCGTCAGCACAACCGTTGTAATCTGACCGGTCGTCCACACGGTTACTACAGAAAGTTTGGCCTGAGCCGCAACAAGTTGCGTGAGGCCACCATGCGCGGTGACGTACCAGGCCTGAGAAAGGCAAGCTGGTAAGCCACTGGAAACGATTTAAAGATTTAGTTTTTGGAATAGTAAAGATGAGTATGCAAGACCCCATCGCGGATATGCTGACCCGCATCCGCAACGCTCTGGCAGTAGAGAAAACTACGGTAGCCATGCCCTCTTCCCGGATGAAGGCGTCCATTGCGAATGTAATGAAAGAGGAAGGTTACATCTCCGATTACTCCGTTGCAGAGACCGATGGCAAGTCCGAGCTGAAGATTGAGCTCAAGTACTTCCAGGGTGCTCCGGTTATTGAGATGATGAAGCGTGTTAGCCGTCCAGGCCTGCGTACCTACAAGGGCAAGGATGAGCTGCCTTCTGTAAATGGTGGTCTCGGTATCGCGATTATCTCTACTCCGAAGGGATTGATGACGGACCGTGCAGCCAAGTCTGCCGGTGTAGGCGGCGAAGTCATCTGCTACGTCTATTAATAGCTACTGAGTTCAGGAAAGTACAATGTCTAGAGTTGCAAATGCCCCTGTTGAGATCCCTGCTGGTGTGGATGTCTCTGTAAACGGGCAAAAGATTCAGATCAAGGGTGCCAACGGTAACTTCGACTACGAGGTTCACGAGACCGTAGGTGTTGAGCAAGAGGGTAATGTGGTTCGCGTGGCTGCCAAGGGTGGTAAAGAGAACGTGGCCATGGCGGGAACCATGCGTGCACTGATCAACAACATGGTGGTGGGTGTAAGCAAAGGGTTTGAGAAGAAGCTGACCCTGATTGGTGTGGGTTATCGTGCCAAGGCTGCAGGCAAGAGCCTGGAGCTGACACTGGGCTTCTCACATCCTGTAAACTACGCGATCCCCGAGGGTATCACCATCGAGACCCCATCTGCGACCGAGGTGATCGTCAAGGGTGCTGACAAGCAGAAGGTGGGACAGGTTGCGGCAGAGATTCGCGCCTATCGTCCACCTGAGCCCTACAAGGGTAAGGGCGTTCGCTACACGGATGAGTACGTCATTCGTAAGGAAGCGAAGAAGAAATAATCATCAAATTATTGATGCCGGGATTGGTTATAGGATTGTTCAATGGATAAGAAGCAGACTCGACTACGTCGCGCAAGACGTGCACGTGCAAAGATCAAGGAACTGGGTGTACCTCGTCTGACGGTTCACCGTACCCCTCGTCACATCTATGCACAGGTGATCGACAGTGAATCAAAGGTTGTGGCCAGCGCCTCTACCGTACTCTCCGAGGTACGTAGTGCGGGCGTTACCGGCAACGTGGATGCCGCTACTGCGGTCGGCAAGATGATCGCCGAGCGTACCAAGGAGGCTGGAGTTACCCGTGTCGCCTTTGACCGTTCCGGCTTCAAGTATCATGGTCGTGTCAAGGCTCTGGCCGAGGCAGCCCGTGAGAATGGTCTCGAGTTTTAATCGCCGCAAGCGCACTGTTTAGAAATTAGGAAATCGAACATGGCAGAGAAACAGTTCAAAAAAGAGAATGACGATGAGATGCTGGAGAAGCTGGTTGCCGTCAACCGCGTAGCGAAGACCGTTAAAGGTGGTCGCATCTTCTCATTCACTGCGCTGACTGTAGTTGGTGATGGAAACGGCAAGGTTGGATTTGGTTACGGCAAGGCGCGTGAAGTGCCTCTGGCGATCCAGAAGGCGATGGAGCGTGCTCGTCGCAACATCAAGAGCGTAAACC
>CAYFOU010000293.1:0-2561 GCA_964344805.1 uncultured Piscirickettsiaceae bacterium
AAAAATGGAGTCCCATTTTTGGGGCGTTGTTGTTTAATCAGTTTGTGTATAACTAATTGTTTTTCAGTCGATTGAATGTTTTATCTCCCTCTCACGAGGTGGTATAGCGATTGCATTGGGAAGAGGCATGTCCGGGCAAATAGAGATGATCAATCAAAGTGCACTGCGTGATCTGGTGTTGGAACACACCACGATGGCGCAGTTGGTGATTGATCGTGCTCAGCGCCTGCAGTACCTCAATCCGGCTGCCGAGATCCTCTTCGGGATCAGTGCCAACAAGGCACGAGGCCACAAGATGGTGGCGGTGGTTGATATCGACTGTGATATCGATCATGGGATTGAGCGGGTGCAGCAGAGTGACTTCCCCTACACCGAGCGTGAGGTGGAGCTGCGCTTCGTCAACGGCAACCATGCCATGGTCGACTGTTCGCTGATTCCGCTTGGGGAGGCGCGCATTCTGGTGGAGCTGCAGCAGGTGGGTCAGCATCTGCGGATCCAGAATGAGGAGCGGCTGCTGCACCAGACCCGTGCCTCGGCCGATCTGCTGCGGGGGCTGGCCCATGAGATCAAGAATCCACTGGGTGGACTGCGCGGTGCGGCACAGCTGCTGGAGAGTGAGCTCGATAACCCGGAGCTGAAGGAGTACACCGAGGTCATTATTGGTGAAGCGGATCGGTTGCAGGCGCTGCTCGATCAGATGCTGGGACCCAATCGTCCGCCGCAGATGAGTGAGACCAATATCCATGAGGTGCTGGAGCGGGTACGCACGCTGGTGCAGGCGGAGGCGGGTAGTGGTGCCTTGATCATCGAGCGTGACTATGACCCCAGTATTCCCTCCTTCCCGGCTGATCGGGATCTGATGATTCAGGCGCTGCTCAACATTGTGCGCAATGCGGCACAGAGTCTGAACAACCAGGGAGAGATCCAGCTGCGCACCCGGGTACGGCGTCAGGTCACCATCGGTAATCGGCGCCACCGTCTGCTCTGTAGTCTGGAGATTGAGGATAACGGCCCCGGCATCTCGCAGGAGCTGCAGAACACCATCTTCCTGCCGATGGTGACCGGGCGTGCCGAGGGGACCGGGTTGGGGCTCTCCATTGCGCAGTCGATCGTGCAGCGCCAGGGTGGTGTAATCGAGTGTGAATCGAAACCGGGCCAGACCATCTTTACCCTGCTAATACCGCTGGAGAACCTATCGTGACAGAACAGAGTGCAATCAATGGAGATATCTGGATCATCGATGATGACCGCTCCATTCGCTGGGTGCTGGAGAAGGCGTTGCAGAAGGCGGGGATGGCGGTCACCAGCTTCAGTGATGGACAGTCGATTCTGCAGCGGCTGGAGCGTGAACTGCCTGATGTGATCATCAGTGATATCCGTATGCCGGGAATGGATGGATTGTCTCTGTTGAAGGAGATCGGACAGCGCCGCCCGGAACTGCCGGTGATCATCATGACCGCCCACTCCGATATGGACAGTGCGGTCTCTGCCTATGAGGGGGGGGCCTTCGAGTACCTGCCGAAGCCGTTTGATATCGAGGAGGCGATCACCCTCACTCTGCGTGCGGTGGAGCAGGTGCGCAGCAAGCGCAACAAGCAGAGCGAGAGCCGGGAGGAGGCGACCACCGATATCATCGGTGAATCCCCGGCGATGCAGGAGGTGTTCCGTGCAGTGGGGCGCCTGGCTCAATCCAATATGACGGTGCTGATCAATGGGGAGTCGGGTACCGGCAAGGAGCGGGTGGCACAGGCGCTGCACCGCCACAGCCCGCGGGCCAGCCACCCCTTTATCGCCCTCAATATGGCGGCAATCCCGCGAGACCTGATGGATTCAGAGTTGTTCGGTCATGAAAAGGGGGCCTTTACCGGGGCGATGAGTGCGCGTCAGGGTCGCTTCCAGCAGGCCAATGGGGGTACTCTGTTCCTTGATGAGATTGGGGATATGCCACTGGAGACCCAGACCCGTCTGTTGCGTGTACTCTCTGAGGGGGAGTTTTATCAGGTGGGTGGGCACCACCCGATCCATGTCGATGTGCGCATCATCGCCGCAACCCACCAGAATCTGGAGGCGCTGGTACAGGCGGGATCCTTCCGTGAGGACCTCTATCATCGTCTCAATGTGATCCGTATCCATGTACCGAAGCTCTCCGAGCGGCGTGAGGATATCCCGCTGCTGGCACAGCACTTCCTGCGCCTGGCGGCCCGAGAACTGGAGGTGGAGGAGAAGGAGCTGCTGCCGGAGACCATCAAATATCTGATCGGGTTGCCGTGGAAGGGAAATGTGCGTCAGCTGGAGAATACCTGTCGCTGGATTACGGTAATGGCGCCGACCAGAAAGGTGCAGGTTGAAGATCTGCCGATTGAGCTGCGTGCTGATGAGGAGCCGGGTGGTGAGAACTGGGAGAAGGCGCTGGAGCGCTGGATTCGCCAGCACCTGAGCCGCGATGAGAGCGGGTTGCTGGATCAGGTGGTGCCGACGATGGAGCGTATCCTGATCGAGGCGGCGCTGGAGCATACCGCCGGCAAGCGGCAGGAGGCGGCGCGTCTGCTGGGGTGGGGGCG
>CAYFOU010000294.1:0-2537 GCA_964344805.1 uncultured Piscirickettsiaceae bacterium
TACGCCGGTTTTCAAGACCGGTACATTCAACCAGCTCTGTCACCTCTCCAGAGGCGGGCCATTCTACTCAATTCCACAGGTCCAGACAAGAAAAAACCTCGGCGTATCGCTACGCCGAGGTTCTTCTCAGAGATCAGTCTCTCTTACTGAGCTACAGGAGCAGCAGCGGCCATTGGGTAGTATGGACGAGACTCGGTGCGCAGGTCAGAAGTGCCGTTGAAGCGGCTGTTGTTGGCAGCGTCCATGTCAGCGTTCATGTCAGAAGAACCCTTACCGGAAGCGTTCACAGTCATGCTGAAGTTACCCTCTGCATCACCCTTACCCTTGGCAGCGCCGCGGCCCTTGCCGTCGAAAGCGCCATCAGCAGCACCAGTACCGTAACCAGACTGGTTGTCATCACCGCCGCCGAAGAAAGCAGAAGCACTGGAAGCGAAAGCAATGAGAGCGATAGTAGCGATAGTCTTTTTCATGATCATAATCCTTGTAGATAAAAGTTAAAAAATTGAAATCTCTTTGTTCGGGAGTGGTTGTTGACTGCTCCCTTCAACTTGATGAGAAGTATATTAGAAAGTTCTTGAATATTAAACC
This sequence comes from uncultured Piscirickettsiaceae bacterium, assembly GCA_964344805.1. Taxonomy (GTDB): domain Bacteria; phylum Pseudomonadota; class Gammaproteobacteria; genus Thiopontia. The sequence continues at coordinate 589 of CAYFOU010000294.1, forward strand.
TTGAATTTGTTTTGTGTCAATAAATTGGGTTTATATGGGGTGGTATCTCTGAAGAAAAAGGCTCTGTACCCTATGGTACAGAGCCTTTATTTGACAGTGGTTTGTCGACGGCTTCTTACTGGGCAGCAGGTGCTACTGGAGCCGGTGCGTAAGGGTAGTACCCTGGGCGAGACTCGGTGCGAATATCGCTGTCACCCTTGAAGCGTGCATTCTCGGCAGCGTCCATATCAGCCTGCATGTCGGAAGAGCCCTTACCGGAGGCGTTTACGCTCATGCTGAAGTTACCCTCTGCATCCGCCTTGCCCTTGCCAGCACCACGACCCTTGCCGTCGAAAGCACCGTCAGCAGAACCGGTACCGTAGCCAGACTCGTTGTCGTCACCGAAGAAGGCGGAAGCGCTGGAGGCAAAAGCAACCAGAGCAATAGTAGCAATCATCTTTTTCATCATCGTTTCCTTTGAAAGTTAAATCTATTTTGTGGTTGGAGTGACTCACTCCTCAAACAGCTGGATTAACTATAAAGAGAAACGTTGAATGTTAAAACTCTAATATTGTTATGTTGTGATAGATTAATTTAATGTTCGCGGGTGGCACGGAAGGTGATCTCGGGCCAGCGCTCCATGGTCAGGTCCAGATTGACCCGGGTGGGGGCGAGATAAGTGAGGTTACCGCCACCGTCGATGGCCAGATTATCGCTGTTCTTCTGTTTGAAGCGGTCCAATTCGGTGGCATCATCACACTCTACCCAGCGTGCGGTATAGACCGAGATGTTCTCATAGAGTGCCTCTACCTTATATTCATGCTTCAGGCGGTGGGCTACCACATCAAACTGCAGCACGCCCACTGCGCCGAGGATCAGGTAGTTGTTGTTCAGTGGCATGAAGAGCTGAGTGGCTCCCTCTTCGGAGAGTTGCTGCAACCCCTTCTGTAGCTGTTTGTTCTTCAGAGGGTCTTTGAGCCGAACCAGTCGGAACAGCTCCGGTGCGAAGTGGGGGATGCCGGTAAAGCGCAGCGATTCCCCCTGGCTGAAGCTATCACCGATCTGAATGGTGCCGTGGTTGTGCAGACCGATGATGTCTCCCGGCCACGCCTCTTCGGTATGGGTACGATCCCCAGCGAGGAAGGTGAGTGCATTGGGCACCGCAATATCCTTGCCGATGCGGCTGTGGTGGAGCTTCATCCCCTGCTTGAACTTGCCGGAGCAGATACGCAGGAAGGCGATGCGGTCCCGGTGCTTGGGGTCCATGTTTGCTTGAATCTTGAAGACAAAGCCGGTGAACTTCTCCTCCTCCGGCTCCACAGTACGATCTTCAGTATTGCGTGTCTGTGGGTGGGGAGCGATCTCGACAAAACCATCAAGCATCTCCTTGACCCCGAAGTTGCCCAGTGCGGTACCGAAGTAGACCGGAGTCAATTCGCCCGCCAGATACTCCTCCAGATCAAAGGGGTGGCTCGCCCCCTGAACCAGCTCCAACTCCTCGCGCAGATCCTCGGCCAGACTGCCGACTGCCTCATCCAGCTCCGGGTTGTTGAGCCCCTCAATGATCCGCTCCTCCTGGATGGTATGACCCTGTCCGGTAGAGTAGAGAATGGTGCGGTCTTCGGCAATCTGGTAAATCCCCTTGAACTGCTTGCCCATGCCGATGGGCCAGTTGATTGGGGCGCACTTGATGTTGAGAATCCCCTCGACCTCATCCAGCAGCTCAATGGGATCACGGATGTCACGATCCATTTTGTTGATGAAGGTGAGGATTGGAGTGGTGCGCAGGCGGCACACCTCCATTAGCTTGATGGTACGAGGCTCCACACCCTTGGCGCCATCGATCACCATCAGTGCGGAGTCGACCGCAGTCAGGGTGCGATAGGTGTCCTCGGAGAAGTCCTCATGCCCCGGGGTATCGAGCAGATTGACCATCCGCTCCTTGTAGGGGAACTGCATCACCGAGGTGG
>CAYFOU010000295.1:0-2535 GCA_964344805.1 uncultured Piscirickettsiaceae bacterium
GACGCACGATACACTCAATGTGCTTGTCATTGATGCCTACACCCTGCAGACGGTATACATCCTGTACCTCATTGGTGATGTAACGAGCCAGCTCTGGAATCCCCTTCAAGCGAAGGATATCGTGCGGGTCCGGTGCACCATCAACGATCACCTCACCCTTCTCCACATGCTCACCCTCGAATACGGTGACATGACGGAACTTCGGAATCAGCGTCTCGGTCTGTTCACCATTTTCACCAATGATGACCACACGCTGCTTGCCCTTGGTCTCCTTGCCGAAGGTGATGGTACCGGTCTGCTCCGCCATCACCGCTGGCTCCTTCGGCTTGCGTGCCTCGAACAGATCGGCAACACGTGGCAGACCACCGGTGATGTCACGGGTCTTGCCTGCCTCCTGCGGAATACGGGCCAGTACATCACCCACACCTACTGCAGCGCCATCCTCAACGGTGACAATCGCACCAGCCGGAAGGAAGTACTGCGCCGGTACGCTGGTACCTGGAATCATGATCTCCTGACCACTGTCATCCACCAGCATCACCATTGGACGCAGATCACGGTTTCCAACCACCTCTTCGTGCTCTTCACCCTTGCCATTGATAACGGTTACCGCCTGCTCACCTACAGCACGCTGCTTGGCATCGGTAACCACAACACTGGTCAGGCCCGTTACCTCATCGGTCTCCTTGCGGAAGGAGACGCCATCCACAAAATAGTTGAAGCGGATGGTACCGCCCACCTCGGTCACAACCGGGTGAGTATGAGGGTCCCAGTTCACCACGCTCTGACCGGCCTCAACCTTGTCTCCCTCATTGACGGAGATCTCTGCACCATAAGGGATCTTGTAGCGCTCACGCTCACGACCCGACTCATCCACCACTGCAATCTCACCGGAACGGGAGACCGCAACCTGATGCCCATCGGCATGCTCAACCGAACGTACATTGTGCAGATGCACAGTACCGGTGTTATTCACATCAACACTGTTATCCGCCGCTGCACGCGAGGCCGCACCACCGATATGGAAGGTACGCATGGTCAGCTGGGTGCCCGGCTCACCGATCGACTGTGCAGCAATCACACCGACCGCCTCACCCTGACTGATCAGATCACCACGCGCAAGGTCACGACCATAACACTGGGCACAGACACCATCACGGGTCTCACAGGTGATAATGGAGCGCACACGCATCTGGTCGATGCTATTGGCCTCCAGCAAATCGGCCACCTTTTCATCAATCAGGGTGTTGATTGGAATCAACAGCTCTTCAGTGCCCGGCTTCATCACATTCTCGGCAGAGACACGACCCAGCACACGCTCTCGCAACGACTCGATCACATCACCCCCCTCAATCAGGGTCTGCATCAAGACCCCATCGGTGGTGCCACAATCACGCTCGGTCACCACCAGATCCTGAGAAACATCCACCAAACGGCGGGTCAGGTAACCGGAGTTTGCGGTCTTCAGTGCGGTATCGGCCAGACCTTTACGTGCACCGTGGGTAGAGATGAAGTACTGCAGTACGTTCAGCCCCTCACGGAAATTTGCAGTAATCGGGGTCTCAATGATCGAGCCGTCCGGCTTCGCCATCAGACCACGCATACCGGCGAGCTGACGAATCTGGGCGGCGGAACCTCGAGCACCAGAGTCGGCCATCATGAAGATGGAGTTAAATGAATCCTGTGAAACGGTATTCCCCTCACGATCCACCACGTCCTCACTGCCGATCTTGTCCATCATTGCCTTGGCAACCTGATCATTGGCATGAGTCCAGATATCCACCACCTTGTTGTAGCGCTCGCCATTGGTCACCAGACCACTGGCATATTGATCCTGAATCTCCTTCACCTCACCCTCTGCCTCAGCCAGGATGGTGGCCTTGTCTTCAGGGATGATCATGTCATCGGCACCGAAGGAGACACCCGCTCTGGTTGAGTTGGCAAAACCGGTATACATCAGCTTGTCGGCAAAGACTACGGTGCTCTTCAGACCGAGAGTACGGTAGCAGACATCGACCAGACCAGAGACCACACGCTTGGTCAGCGTCTTGTTGATCTCGGCAAACGGCAGCCCCTGCGGAAGAATCTCGGAGAGCAGAGCACGCCCCACGGTGGTCTCTATACGGGCAACACCCTGCTCAATCTCCCCCCCGTCATTGATGCAGCTATCGTGGATGCGCACCTGAATCTTGGCATGAATCTCCACCATATTGCTGTCATAGGCACGACGCACCTCATTGACATCGGCAAAGGCCATCCCCTCACCCTTGGCATTGATACGCTCACGGGTCATGTAGTAGAGGCCCAGCACCACGTCCTGGGTTGGTACGATGATCGGCTCACCATTCGCCGGGTGGAGCACATTGTTGCTCGCCAGCATCAGGGTACGCGCCTCCAGCTGCGCCTCGATCGAGAGCGGTACATGAACCGCCATCTGGTCACCATCGAAGTCGGCGTTGAATGCAGTACAGACCAGCGGATGGAGCTGAATCGCCTTACCCTCAATCAGTACCGGCTCAAAGGCCTGGATACCGA
>CAYFOU010000296.1:0-2521 GCA_964344805.1 uncultured Piscirickettsiaceae bacterium
TTATATGGCGAAAGCCGGGTTCGCCCTACCTTTACTATGAAATATACGGGCTAAAAAGAGGAGAATGGAGAGCTGCAAATAGAATCTATTCATTCAGAATACTCCTTATTCAGAAACAAACCTATTGGATTGATGAGCGCTCAACAGTCGCCCCCGACAACTGCTGTACCTGAGTCACCAGCACCTGCGGCTCAAACGGCTTCTCCAGCAGCGCATCTGCACCAGCATTAAGGGCACGCCGCATCTCCTCTTCCGCTGCTGCAGAGACCACCAGAATCCTGAGCTGCTGCAGATTCTCATCACTGCGCACAAAATCAAGTAACGCAAACCCATCCAATCCGGGCATCTGCAGGTCAAGTGTCATCACCGCAGGAAGAAAGGAGACCAGTGCCGCTCCCGCCTGAAATCCATCGGTCACCGTCTTCACCTCATACCGGCTGCGCTGCAGCACACGCTGGATCGAGGCGGCCATCAGCGGATCATCATCCACCACCAGCACACGCTGGGTAAAATGGCTCAGCTCCTGCGGAATGGGCATCTTGTGCCGCTGAAGAAAGTGCAGGAAATCATGAACCTGCACCCGATTATTCCCCCTGCCGGGGAGCTTGTGCGCCTTCAGATGCCCCTTGTCAATCCAGCGAATCACGGTACGGAAATTAACCCCGCAATGCTTCGCAATCTCTCCTGTTGTCAGTGTCTGCATACCTTCAATACCATACTATTTTACTTGGTTATAGCAAATATAGACATTATCTGACATATGTCAAACAAGACATTTAAGACATTTTCAGGCAAACACAGCATGCTACCGTCAAAATTTTCCTGTTTTAGGGTAGTTACAAAATATGACATGATTCGCCCTCATCTGAACAAATCGGTACCCCCACATGACACAGCCCCTTACTCTGACCCGCCCCGATGACTGGCACCTCCATCTGCGAGATGGCGATGCGATGGCCGCCGTTGTTCAGGACAGCGCCCAACGCTTTGGACGTGCCATTGTGATGCCCAATCTGGTACCGCCAATTACCACCGTGGAGATGGCCGAGGCATATCGGGAACGCATTGTGGAAAAACTGCCAGAGGGAAGCAGCTTTCAGCCATTGATGACCCTCTATCTAACCGATCAGACCCCCCCCACCGAGATCGAGAAGGCCATGGAGAGCAGTGTGGTCTATGCCGCCAAGCTCTACCCTGCAGGGGCCACCACCAACTCCGACTCCGGGGTGACCGATCTGGCAAACATTGATCAGACGCTGAAGACCATGGCCGCCTGCGGCATGCCGCTGCTGGTTCACGGTGAGGTGACCAGCCCCGAGGTCGATCTGTTTGACCGCGAGGCGCGCTTTATCGAAGAGAAACTTATCCCAATGTTAGAACTGACCCCGGACATTCGGTTGGTTTTCGAACACATTACGACTGCTGATGGCGTTGCTTTTGTACAGCAATCCGGCGATAACGTCGCCGCCACCATCACCGCACATCATCTATTGATGAACCGCAACGCAATGTTTCAGGGGGGGATGCGCCCCCACCACTACTGTCTGCCGGTACTGAAGAGAGAGAGCCACCGCCAGGCGCTGGTGGAGGCCGCCACCAGTGGCAGCTCCAAATTCTTCCTCGGCACCGACAGCGCCCCCCACCCTCGCCACGCCAAGGAGAGCGGCTGCGGCTGCGCCGGGATGTATACCGCCCATGCGGCGATCGAACTCTACACCGAGGCATTTGAGAGCGCTGGCGCACTGGACAAACTGGAGGGGTTCGCCAGCTTCAACGGCCCCGACTTCTATCGCCTGCCGAGAAACGAGGCGCAGATCACCTTGGTCAAAGAGGCGTGGGAGGTTCCCGCCAAGATTCCGTTTGGAGAGGATCCACTGGTACCATTCCGCGCGGGTGAGACCATCCAGTGGAAATTGGTGGATTAACGACTTTTACAAGAAAGGCGATACTTGTCTGGCAGCCGCCGCTTACCCGGCGGCAACCCGAAGTGGGAGAGTTCACACAGCGCATTGCGGTAGACGCTGCGCTTGAAGTAGACCACATCCCCAATCGGCTCCCAGTAGTCGACCCAACGCCAGGCATCAAACTCGGGATGGTCGACACTGTTCAGTTTGACCTCGGAGTCATGGGCCAGCAACTTCATCAGGAACCACTTCTGCTTCTGCCCGATACAGACCGGCTTCTGCCCACTGCGGATGCAGCGTTTTGGTAGACGATACTTGAGCCAGCCACGGGTCTGGCCCAGCAGCTTCACCTGATCCGGCTTCAGCCCGATCTCTTCGTAGAGCTCACGATAGACCGCCTGCTCCGGCGTCTCGTCATCATCAATGCCCCCCTGCGGGAACTGCCAGCCATCCTGTCCAATCCGTCGTGCCCAGAACAGTCTGCCTTCACCGTTGATGACGATAATCCCCACATTGGGGCGATATCCATTTTCGTCAATCACAGTACCTAAACACCTACATTTGTTGTTCTATTTATACCTAAATCCTGCAAACCACTCGCAAATCAAGTAGAGAAA